>JAFGPJ010000351.1 GCA_016936275.1 Sedimentisphaerales bacterium | reverse complement strand
TGCTCGCCATGGCGTTTATGGGTTTTGCGGGAATGATTAGATAAGGAAGTGAGCTAAAGTGAACTAATGTGTCTAAAGTGATTAAAAGCAACGTCAAATAACTATAATGAACCGGCGACTTTTCAACTTTAGGCACTTGAGACTGTTTTACCTCTTTGATGTTAATGGAATAGAAGATGTTTTTGGCTGATATTTACCAATTATGGCAGAATGCGTGGCCCGCCGGCCTGACGATGCTTGGACTGGGTGGCGGTTTTGCACTTGTGCTTTTGATAGCGAGTGTGAAGCTCAAGGTCGAGGTCGATCCGAAAGTTGAGGAGATTCATAAAGCGCTGCCGAATCTGGATTGTGGGGCTTGTGGTTTTGCCGGTTGTGGACAATATGCGAAAGCTGTGCTGGAGAATCCTGAGCTTTTAGGCAAATGTGCTCCCGGCGGGGCGGATACATCGAGCAAAATTGCTGATATATTGAACCTGCAGGTCAGCGATTCTGGACCGCAGAAAAAACCTATAGTACACTGCCGTGCTCACACCGAAGACAAGACCATATATGCAGTATATCAGGGAATACAGACATGCACAGCAGCAAACGCCCTGGCGAATGTTCAGGCCTGTGCTTTTGGCTGCCTCGGTTTCGGTGATTGTACGAGGGCCTGTAAATTCGATGCTCTGCATATTGTTGACGGTCTGGCTACCGTCGATTACGAGAAATGTACCGGCTGCACCGCCTGCTCGAAGGCCTGCCCGAGACATCTTATAGAGATGGTTCCGTTCCGGCATGAAAATATGATGACAGTAGCCTGCAGCAGCAAAGAGACCGGCAAGAGCACGCGGGCGATCTGCAAAGTCGGCTGTATCGGCTGCGGTGTATGTGCCAAACAGTCCGAGCTGTTCAAGGTCGAGGATAATCTGGCAAGGTTTGATTACGCACAATACCAGCAGACCGAGAAGGAAGAAGCTGCTATGGACAAATGCCCCACCAAAGTAATCATCTACCGTGGAAAGACCGCTCCGGAACCGCCTGCACCCGGTGAAAAGAAAACTGCAGCAGCAAGAGCATAAACCGCACTGACTGGAATTTATTTTTCCGTGCCCTCGCTTTTTATGTACTTTTCAGCACCACTTGTTTTTATTATCTCGTACTTCGGCTGAGGGCTTATCAGAATCGCTTCTGTATTAGGCAGCTTCTCAATCAAAGCAAGGCCTTTTTCGGCGCCCATTACGCTTACCGTGGTCGCCAGGGCATCGGCGTCGGTTGCATTGTCCGCAATAATAGTTACGCTTGAAAGTCCTTCTGTGCTGGTTCCCGTTTTGCGGTCCATAATATGGCTGTAACGCTTGCCTTCTATGATGACAAATTGCTGATAATCGCCGCTCGTAGCTACAGCTTCATTTGTTGCTTTTAGTACCAACCGAAGTCCCCCTCCGGAGATGCCTTCGATGGCTGAGTTCGGGTCCTGCAAGCCTATTAACCAGTGGTCCCTGTTTTTCGGCGGCAAACCAAAGCATCGAATGTCGCCGCCGATATCGACCATTGCCCCGATTGCTCCGCAGTTCTGCGCTGCTTCGATTGCCTTATCGATGGCATAACCCTTAGCTATGCCTCCCAGGTCAAGGAGCATGCCTTGTTCGGTGAATTGTACTGTCCTGTTTTCACTGTCGAGTTTCAGTTTTTCAAAACCGACCTTGGTTTTGGCTTGGTTGATTTGTTCTTCGCTGGGGGGTGTATTACTTTTTTTTGCTTTCCTGAACAGAGCAACGAGCGGCCCGACAGTAATATCGAATGCTCCATCGGTCATTTTGCTGAATTCAACACTTCTTTGCAGAACTTCGTAGGTAGATTCGCTGACTTGGACTGATTTATCGAACGCATCTCTGTTGGCCCGGCTGATTTCCGAGTCGCTCTTATAATCGCTCATCAGGTCGTCAACCTTGCGAATTTCCTCCAGTGCGGCTCGGACAGATTTCTCTGCTGTGCTCGAATCTTCCGCTATGGCGACTACATGAGCGAATGTACCCATTATTATTTGATTGCCGCTGTCGGCTTCGACTCGGTCTTTGCCGGCACAGGAAATAAACAATGCCACGATTAGGGAAAGACAAAGCAGTATGACGATAATACGGCCGAATATATTCATAAATAACCTTTCTATAAACTGGAATTGATAACGAATAATTGACCGAGAATCAATAGAAATAAGTCGCAAATCAGTCTATAATGCCGTTATGAGTAAAATGAAAGTTGAAATAATAGCTGAGCAGGTTGAGCATGAATTTTTGCCGTTTGTTCGCAAGCCCGGCAGATACATCGGCGGTGAGATAAACCAGATAAAAAAAGATCTAACTCAAAGCGACCTGACGGTCGCTTTGTGCTTTCCCGATATTTACGAAGTGGGGATGTCTCATACGGGCCTTGCGATTATTTACGATTGCTTAAATAAAATCGATGGCATTGCCGCCGAGCGGGTTTTCGCACCCTGGCTCGACGCTGAGAAGGTGATGCGTGAGAAGAGGATTTCTTTATTCAGCCTGGAATCCAAAGCATCGTTAAAGGGTTTCGATGTCGTCGGTTTT
>JAFGPJ010000350.1 GCA_016936275.1 Sedimentisphaerales bacterium | reverse complement strand
TTTAATACTTTAATAGGAGAGTTGAAGATGCATTATCTTGAGGAAGTAAAGAAATGGCTTAGTGAGATCACGGAAGTTTTTCTGCTGCTGATTGCCCTGGGGATTATAGCTCATATCCTCTTCGGCGATGTTCCTTTCTTTGGGGGCATTGTGACCAATCTCACCGGACTCATTACGCAACTTGGGGAAGACGGGCTTGTTGGATTGATTGCCTTAGGGATAATCATATATGTATTCCAGCGAAGGAGAACCTGGATACAGCAGCCGCACTAAGACGTTCGTCTGTAAAGTTGGGAGCCACGGAGCGTAGATTCTGCGCTCCGTGTTTTCTTTCTCCCCGATAACAGCAAGCCGGCTTTGGAATTATATTCCAACGCGCTTATTCGAGCACCATTGATCCAGCAGTTTTATTTCAGCAGGGTGAGTAAAACAGCACGAACTTCCATCACCTGCTTTGCCTGAACATCCAGGGAGCGTAGCGTTAGTTCACCCCGACCCTTTTCCAATCGAAACATCCCTAAGCCAAGCGGCCGGAAGTCCTTGACAAAAGACTCACTGCCTCGATCAACACGGTCGAATTCGGCGCCCGCTGCCGGCGGATCGTGAGGTTCGGTCACTTTTCCACTGATACTGCTTTGATTAAATGTCAGTTCGACGGTCGAACCGACATCGTCTGTCGGGCAGGTATAGAAAACCACCGCTTCGTATCGACCGGTATTCGTCACCTCAATGTCCCATGTCATCTTATCTTCTTTGTTTGTCCAATTCGTAAAGTATGAGCAATTTGGTGCCCCGGCGCTTCGGTGGATGTTGCCGTGAGGCACACCATCGCGTGCTGGTAAAATTGTCGCCGGAAATTCAGGATAGCCGACCGGGAAAGGCCGATTATCCTTTTGTGATTTGGGCAGCACCTCCTGCCTCCACTTTGCAACGGCTTTCCTGAGTCTGGCGGCTACTTCCGGTTTGTCCTTCGAGATGTCATGGTCTTGTCCATGGTCGGTCTGCATATCGAAAAGTTTGCCGGTATTATCGAGCCGGTAACGCTGCGTGCGCACGCTGACTCTTCCGTTTTGATGGGAGAAGATCATTCTGTCCGGCCAGTCTTCTGTCTCTTTTAATAGAAGCGGCTTGATGCTGATGCCGTCGAGCGGTTTGGTGCCGACGATTGGAATCCCTGCCATCTCGGCAAGCGTTGGAAGCAGGTCAATCGCGCCGGCAATTTGTGATATTTTAGTCCCGGGTTTGATATGTCCGGGCCAGCGTATCACACAGGGGACACGAACGCCGCCTTCGTCGGTCGAGCCTTTGCGTCCTTTCATGCCGCCATTCCATCGCCAGCTATTCGGCCCATTGTCGCTGAAGTAAATGACAATAGTATTGTCGGTGAGCTTTAATTCTTCGAGCTTCCGCAGAACTCGTTCCACGTTCCAGTCGATATTCTCGCACATCGCCAGGGCACAACGTGTCTTGTCGATTTCTTCTTTCTCCGGGTCACGGTTTTTCATTCCGAGCGGATGATTTTTGAATTCTTCCCAGAAACGGTCAGGCACCTGCATGGGCGAGTGCGGCGTATTGAACGGCATATAGCAGAAAAACATCCGGTCTTTATTTTGCTCGATAAACGCCAGGGCGTGGTCGGTCAGATCATCGATGATGTATCCTTTCCCTCTGACGATTTTACCGTTATGCTCGAGGACAGGATCGAAGTAATTGCCCCAGTGGCCGGAGCAGAAACCGTAATACTCATCGAATCCGCGGCCGTTCGGATGGTATGGGTATTGTGTGCCGTTGTGCCACTTGCCGAATGCTGCCGTGGCGTAGCCCGCCGATTTGAACGTCTCGGCGATAGTTTTTTCGTCGAGATTAAGTCGCTCGGCACCGGTCGTGACGCCATGCACTCCGCCGCGGGAGTGGTAGCGTCCCGTTAGAAACTCGGCCCGTGTCGGCGCGCAGACTGCGCAGACGAAGAACCTCTCGAACATAGCGCCGTCATGGGCCAGTGAGTCGATATTGGGCGTCTCGATATTGAGGTTTCCGTGGAGACTCAGGTCTCCCCAGCCCTGATCATCACTCAAAATTACTACTATATTCGGCATCTGTTTTGTTTGGGCCGCTTGCCCACGAAACGGAATCATGGAGGCAAGCGTGCCGGCGCACACACCTTTCAAAAAATCACGGCGCGTTAACTGCGAATGCTTCATTGTCTTGTCTCCTCTAAGTTCTCAAATACGCATCGGCAATCATCATAAGCTCTGGAGCGGGGCCGTACAACAGCTTTTTCCGCCGATTCGGTTTTAAGAGCCTGCTTGACTTAAGAGTGCCTGGTAGCGACAATGAAACCAAAGTCGTCTTCTCAGAATTGATTTGAGGATGCAAGATGAATAAACTATGTTTGATTTTGTTAACTATATCGATTTGTACGGCTGGCTGCACGACAACATATAGGGTATATGTAAACGGATTTTCCGAACTCGATAAACCGATTAGCGATAAGGCATCGATATATGTGACGGCGGACCCGAATTCCACAAATCCTATCTTCGGTAAGGAAATCAAAGCCAAGATTGAGATGCTGTTAAAATCGCACGGTTATGTCCCCGTTCCTGACGTCGAGCCGGCTGACTATCGGCTTGCCTTCCATTTGGGATTGGATTCACACAGGGTAACAGGCTACACGCCGCTCTATCGTCCTTTTATGGGTTTTCACGATAGATTTCGGGGAGATTATGATTTTGGCTACACGAGTTATGTCCCGTATTTCGAGACTATTTACGACCAATGGCTCGTAATGAAAGTCTTTGCCACCGGCCGAGCTGCTGCTTCGGAGGATGGGAAGGTTGTCTGGATTGGCGAAGCTATGACCGATACAAGCGTTGCCGACCTTCGTCAGGTGGTAAACTATCTGCTGATTGCGTGCTTCGAGTATTTCGGCGTGGACACAAAGAGACAAATGGCCCTGACAATAGGCCCGGACGATCCCAGGATAATCCGGATTTCCACTTTAAGGTAGGCCCGAAGATACGCCACTTTTTAAGCCGCATGTAACACATGTTGGAACGCGAGATACTCATCCGGAATGGAGCGTTGGAATAGAACTCAATGACAATAGAGATTTGCATAATCGGAGCGGGACCGGCGGGTTTAATGGCAGCGATTTTCGCTGCCGAAGCGGGTGCCCAGACGACGGTCATCGAGGCCAATACAAGTCCCGGCAGGAAACTGCTATTGACCGGGGCGGGGCGATGTAACCTTACGCACCAGGCTGCGCCGAGGCAGCTTGTCCGCGCGTTTGGCGCCAAAGGGAGATTCCTGAGTTACGCTCTGTATCAATTTCCGCCTGAGAATGTGCGGAATTTTTTCACCGGGCTGGGGCTTAGAACGAAGCTCGAAAAAGACGGTTGTGTCTTTCCCGTAACCGACTGCGCCGGTGACGTCAGGGATACTCTTGTGAACCGAGCCCGGAAACTCGGTGTGACGTTCCTGTACGGCAAACACGTAGACGGAATTACGAAAGAAACAGATGTCTTTGTTGTCTGTGCTGCCAAAGAGCGAATCGATGCCGATAAGCTGATTATAGCAACCGGTGGTCTTTCGTGGCCTAAGACTGGCTGCACGGGTGACGGCTATCGGTTTGCCCGGCAGTTTGGACATGCCATTGTCGAGCCACGGGCTTCGCTGGTGCCGCTTGTTACTCGTGAAATCTGGCCGAGGCAGCTTGCAGGAACCGCCGTGGAAAATATTAAAATCTCAACACGCCTCAATAATAACAAGATCAATACAACCGGGGCGATAGTCTTTACTGATGATGGCATTGGTGGCCCGGCGATTCTGGATATGAGCCGATATCTGACCGATTATCTGCAGGCAGTTGGAACACCTGTTGTCGTTAACCTGGATTTGTTGCCGCATTTCGAGCAGGCTGCTCTTGAAACGCAGATGACAGAGCGAATCAGTGAAAATCCAAAGAAAAAAATGACGAATGTTATGGCTGAATTTGTGCCGAAGCGTCTTTCCGCCGTCCTGTGCGGACTGGCGGGCTGTAGCAATGAGCTTGAGGCAGGCCGGCTCAGGAAGGATGTGCGAAAAAAGCTGATTCAAATGCTCAAGACGTTACCACTTTCAATTATGCGAACCAGGCCGATTGCCGAGGCGACGGTGACACGGGGCGGCGTCAGCGTCAATGAGATGGAATCTAAAACGATGGAATCGAAGATCTGTCCGGGCCTGTTTTTCGCCGGCGAAGTTCTCGACGTTGATGGCCCCTGCGGCGGCTATAATCTCCAGGCGTGCTGGTCAACCGGTGCCCTTGCCGGTTCATCCTCCGCCCGTGTCGGGTGTGCTTGAAAGACCAGATTAAAAAGTCATCTATCTAAAAGTATGTGATCGCCGTGAATTTATGTATATCACTGTTTTCTGTAATATGTCATTGCTTCGGGCAGAAGCTCTTTCAAATTTTGGATTCTTGTTTCGTCGGCAGGGTGGGTGCTCAGAAATTCCGGCGGTTGGCTTCCTGTCTTTTGAGCTGCCATTCTCTGCCAGAAATTAATAGCTTCCTGAGGATTATAACCGGCCATTGCCATAAAAATCAGACCCAGATGATCCGCCTCCTTTTCATGAGTTCTGCTGTATTTTAGCACGCCAAGCGTGGAGCCAATACCATAAGATTGCATGAACAGGTTCTTTGTTTGTTCGGGGCGGTCTTTCATTGCAGTAGATAATGCTATGCCGCCCATTTCTACGATCAGGGC
>JAFGPJ010000349.1 GCA_016936275.1 Sedimentisphaerales bacterium | reverse complement strand
TTATTCAACGAGACAAACAAACCTATGCCGTGGCCCCGCATATACCATGCGGAGTTGTAACGCCGACAACTCTTCGTAAAATCGCGGATGTGGCAGAAAAGTACGAGGCACAGGCCCTTAAGATTACAGGCGCCGCCAGAATCGCTATCGTAGGCGTGAAAGAAGAGGACGTGGAGAGCATCTGGTCGGAACTTGGGATGTCACCCGGCTCTGCTGTTGGGCTGTGTGTTAGAAGCGTAAAGGCCTGCCCGGGCACAACGTTTTGCAAGCGAGGCCAGCAGGACAGTTTATCAGTAGGTCTGGAGCTGGACAGCAAATACCACGGCATGGAGCTGCCGGGGAAACTAAAGATCGGCGTCAGCGGCTGTCCGAATCAGTGTGCTGAGACCTGCATTAAGGATATCGGACTGGTGGGAACACTTAAGGGCTGGAGAGTGCTGGTTGGAGGCAACGGCGGGGCTCGTCCGAGGCTGGCTAAGGAAATAGCAAGGGACATCTCGAAAGAGCAGGCCCTCGATATCGTTGACAAGATTGTCAAATTTTATAAGTCGAACGGCAAAAAACATCAGAGACTCGGAGCGTTGATGGAAAATATGAGCTTGGAAGAATTTAAGGCAGCAGCAATAAGTGGATAAACACACCGCTCAAATCAGGAACGTTCTGGAAAAGCTGTACAAAAAGTATAATCGCCGCGAATTAATAAGCCCCGATCCCCTCCAGTTCGTATACCATTACTCCAAACCGGCCGATTTGGAAGTTACAGCATTTCTTGCTTCCGCACTTGCTTACGGCAGAGTGGAGCAGATTGAAAAGAGCCTTAAAAATCTGCTCAGTCGGATGGGTGACAGCCCATATGAGTTTGTCATAAATTTCGACAAGAACAAGAGAAGGGCGATGAAAGACTTCAAGCATCGTTTCACTACCGGCGACGATATATCCGATATACTGATGCTCTTCAGGACAATTATAAACAGGCATGGGAGCATAGAACAATATTTTGCCCGTGGCTATAATCCCGACGACAAAAATATCATTCCAGCACTGTCTCAATTCTGCAATTCCCTTTTAAACCTACATGCTGCCGGCCACAAGGGACAAACTTCCAGCGGGTTAAAGTACTTATTAGTAAGTCCCGCCGGAGGCAGTGCCTGTAAAAGGCTCAATCTGTTTCTACGATGGATGGTGCGTGACGACGATGTCGATGCAGGTCTTTGGAAATCGGTTGACAAGGCCAAGCTCATCGTACCTGTTGACGTGCATATGGGCAGGTTGTGCAAAATCCTCGGCCTGTATAATCGGTACACCGTTTCACTGCGAGCAGCGTTGGAAATAACGGAAAGTTTCGCTGAGATTGAGCCGGCCGATCCGGTCAAATACGACTTCGCATTATCCAGAATCGGCATTGTGGAGGACTGCACCGGCCGACTTCGCAAGGGCTGCGAATTCTGCGAACTTTTCGGATTCTGCAACTGGCAATGATTTAGCTGTAAATATTATGGCTATTTCTGAAAGTCAGGTTTGGTCGTATCTCCGTCCGAGCTTTTTACCTCGAACACTTTCGCCGGCCTGCCGCTTTTCAGCAACTGCTCGGCCTGCTCTTCGATAACCATACATCTTTTCTTTAATTCGTAGAATCCATGCCACCAGGCGTAATCCGGCGCCATCATCGCGGCCCCGAACCGGGCACGCCTTCCCTCATGATGCCATAATTCGTACATCTCGATTTCAAGCTGCTCATCCATGTTCTTTTCCTCGCTGAGCAGCTTCTTTTTGTACAGACCGTCGATGAGCTTCTTCATCGGCTCATAATAATTGTTATTATAATTCGCAACGGCGGCGTCAAGACGCTCGAAATGTCCTTTCGTCCATGTCTGAGAGTGGCACGACAGGCATATTTGCTCCATTTTCTGCCTTTCAGTCTGCCAGTCCGTCTTTGCCGGCCAAGGCGTGAACTCGCTCGGTCGAACCGTAAGCGGCGCCTGCGTTTCCCATGCCATACGCTCGGTTACATCGTGAGTTGTGGCAATTTCGCCGACGCCGGATATATGACAAACCGAACAGCTCGGCGTACGGTAATCGACGCCGGGTGTCCACGTACCCGGGGCGGCGTTCCAGTTCCAGCTATCACCTTCAGCATGATAAATGGCGCCGTGCTTTGACTCTTCGTATATCTCTATCTGGGGATGGTCCGGACCGAGATGGCACTGGCCGCACGCCTCCGGTTTTCTCGCTTCCGACAGCGAGAACTTGTGCCGGGTATGGCAGCTTGAGCAGCTTCCCCTGCTGCCGTCCGGATTTATCCTGCCGACGCCCACGTTCGGCCACGTGTCTGTATTCAATTTTCCATCTTCGATTTTAACAACGCTGCCGTGGCAGTGGTAACAGCCTGTTTGCCGCTCGATGCTGTTGTTCATGCCGTCAACCAGCCACGGATCGAACTTCCATATCAGCTCAAGCGTGTTTGAATGTTTACTCCTGACAAATTGCGCAGCCTCTGACGGATGGCATCTTGAGCAATCCTTTGGTGATACAATTACACTGATCGGGATTTTATCGAGCGCGAGGTGGTTCTTGCTGATGTCGGAATCGGCCGGCCCGGCAGCGTGGCAATCTATGCAGGATATATTTGCATGACCGTGCCGGCTCGCCGCCCAGTCTGCGACAATTCCCCTGCTTTCTAACGCATGGCAGTCAATACATCTCTGGGCGTCTTCCGTGACACTCCTGACAATGCGGTATTCCTTTAAAGGGGGCGAGACGATCTGTGACGCCTGTTCGGCACGAGCAACGGTTGCAATCGTCAAAGCAATAACACATACATTAAGGACTAAGGTTTTTCCTTTCGATATCTTCATGGTCATAACCTTTCTATTGTGAAAACAGTTTATTTTGACGCTGATGTCCGGCATCTTCATGACATTCGACACACCTGTTCTCTGGAGCACCCGGCTCGGCAAATACCGCCGTATGAGCGATCCTCGCCGCCGAATCACCCGGCTTGCCTAACAAATTATCATGGCAATGCAGGCATATCTTGTTCGATATACGCTCCAGAACCTTTTTTCGCATTCGCTCGGTGTCGTATTCGGGACCAAAGTGATGCTTGTAGATATCTTTGGCCCCGGCATAAGCTTTTGCTGCAAGATGAGTAAAGTACTTGTCCTTCGGCGGAAGGTGGCAATCGATACATTCAACGCGCACACCTTGTGCATTATTGCCATGAGGCGATAGTTCCCAGCTAAGGTAAGCGGTATTCATTTCGTGGCATTTGCTGCCGCAATATTCAGATTTCGATACCGGCGCCATGGCCATATTGAGTGCAACAAAGCACAGTATGGCGAAGATTATCCCGGCGAGAAATGTAAAAATCCTTTTTTTCATAACCTCAAACATCCTTGTACTGAATTTATACACTCTATATTCTGTTATTATCAAGAACGCAACATTTTTCTCGCCCCGGCTGAAAAATCCGTCGAAGCACACGAGATTATTTATGGTATTCTGGAAAATGACTGGATTTCTGCTATAATGTCAAAACTGTAACGGCTAATTTAATAGAGAGTTGTATTGGCCGCTATGGTTCTATAGCAAAAGTCGATACGAATCGGAAGTATTTATTATAGAAGTGGAGTATTCATGAGCGAGGCTAAAGAGAAGATCAAAATATTATTTATCTGTACGGGTAATGCGTGCAGAAGTCAGATAGCGGAGGGTTGGGCCAGGCATCTAAAGTCTGACGTAATCGATGCCTTCTCCGCCGGAATCTGGCCGGCCGGAGTAAGCCCAAGAGCGATACAGGTAATGGCCGAAGCGGGCGTCGATATTTCGTCGCAGACATCGAACCACATTGACGAATTACTGGCAATTGATTTTGATTATGTTATAACCTTGTGTGATAACGCAAGAGATTTATGCCCCGTATTCAGCGGCAAGACCAGGACGGTTCACCGGGCATTCGAGGATCCCACATTTGTCATGGGCAGTACAGAAGCAATCACGGCGGCTTTCCGCCAGACACGGGACCTGATACGGGCGTTCGTAGAAACACTGCCGGAAAGCTTGACGGATGATGTGCAAGCGTAAAATTAACGGAGCGAATGAAAAATGAACTCGAACGAGCTGGAAAAATATTCATCCGCGATAACGCTTTCGGACATGGAAGTTTTTGTTTTTCCGGAATTGATGTACAGCCTGCTTCTGGCGAATATTATGAGCCCGATCATCTGGCAGTGGCGGCAGCTTGATTGCTTCAAGAAGCTTGAGGACAAAAGCACATACAGAAAGCTGATGCGGCTCAAGCAATTCATCATCGACGAGTTCGAATTTAACCTGGATCTCGAAACATGGGGCCTGACGAATCAGTCCAGAGAGCTTAAAAGATTCGAGAAGTTTATCTCGCCTAACGATATTACCAAAAGCAATGCTTTGTTCGGCTACCATGGCGACGAATACTATTTTGACGTTGATATTCGCAGTCACTTCGGACTGGACAAATACGACAGCGATGTTATTCCTTACTGGAAGACTGAAACGCTCGAGGCGATGAACGCCTTTCGTCTTAAAAAAGGCTATAAAACCGCAGCCGGTGAATGTGTATCGCTCGCGGCTTTGTACGCGGCGGCGGCGTTTGTCGTATGCGGTATCCCTCTCGAAGACATCTACATGATACTGACGCCGCTTCACTCGCAAAATTTTATTGATATACAGGACGGGATTCTGACAAATAACAGAAGGCTCGTCACAAAAACGATGTGGTTCAACGGCACTGAAATTTCCAATAAGGCACAACGGGCACTGCGAAACGAAAACATTACAATAGTCGCTCACAACAGTGGTTATATACATTGTTTTTATAAAGAGGCAACGATCGATAAAAAACGCTATCAAAAATTCAACAGGAAGCTTGAAGCGTATTTATCAGAAGATCTATCCCTTGCTGTCTTTGCAAATTATCTCCGGTCGAACCATAAATATCAAGAGTATTTCCAGGTCTGTCGTGAATGTCACGGCCAGCCGCGGTTTCTGAAGGCTGAGACTCTTTTCCATTACGAGCATGGCAGCAATTACAGAGTGGCCGACAAAACTTTTGAAAAGCTGCTTGCCGAGGTTTCGGACGAGGATTTTGTTCCATATCAACTGCCCGGCAGAATTCGCTGTGACCACCTCGACGATTTTATACAACAGCAGAAACCCAACCTGAGAACAGACCAGGGCAAATCCGCTTTTATAAAATTCATTAAGCCCGTAATTCCTGATGCCGAAAACTTAATGAACGACCTGGCTGACTTTTTACACACCCAGGCAAAGCTGCCGAGTCTGGACAAAAATTTTCTGCCCCCCGATCCAATCAAAATATCCCCGGAGCAAAGCAGGGAGCAGATTATCGACTACCTTCAGCATAAGCGGCAAAGGAATAAGACAGCGGATCTTGCCTTTTATGCTTATCGCGATATGGAAAGCTGCCGCTGGGCTCCCTTTGTAAAGGCCGCATTGGAACGGAATCCGGTTTCGCTACAAATGACCGACCCGATGTCGGTCAAGCAGGCTTATGAATGGCTTGGACAAATGCGGAACGATTCGATTTATGACAATAAGCGCCTGGCACAACCCGATGAAGTAGCAAATTACAGGACCGGCGACGGACTCGAAAAGGCCTTCCTACTGGCTAATGTTATACATAAAAGAGAGCCCTCGCAGAATATGGAAATCAACACAGACAATGATAATGTATTCCTTAAAGGGCAGGAAAAATACAGATTCGAATCCACAAAAAGCCTTTCAAAGAGGATTCGTATCGATGCCTCGGACATGCTCCGCATCTTCGAGTAAGGAACTCTTCTATCAGCGTAAAATATTTTTGACCATTTAGCACGAATCGAAAAAATTTTAAAAAAATTTCTTTTCTCTGTTGACAAATTTGCCGAGTAAGACTATAATTGTCATATATGATAATATAAGTCTTATATAACTTATTTATTATAATGAATTTACATAAAAAGGCAGGTTATTATGGATGTTGTTAGAAGAAACACCGATTATGCTGCTCGTTTAATGGTACATCTTGCCAAGCATTATGGAAACGGGCCAATGTCGACCAGAGCGGCAGCCGCCGAGGAGGAAGTTCCGTATCAGTTGGCTTGCAAGCTTATGCAAAAGCTAAATAACGCAAAGCTCGTCACGAGCTGTATGGGGCCAAAAGGGGGGTTCGTATTGGGAGCGGAACCTTCAAAAATCACTTTACTCGATGTCGTCGAGGCAATACAGGGTCCAATCAGCATAAATCGTTGTGTCCTGGACAAAAATGCCTGTTCCCGCAGCAAGATTTGTGCCGTGAGGGAGAAACTTGCAGATATTCAGGAGAATCTAACAAAGGGGCTGGCAGCGATTACGCTCGATGAGTTAAAACAAGGAGCGAAGCAAAGGAGAAAGCAATGACAGATAAAGAGGAAAAATCAAGTGTTTTGACCGAGTGTTTAGGCAAAGGTCAAAAGTTGCTGGAACTGATCGACTACGCAAATGATTCGATTGTCAGCAAAACACTGCTTGATAAGTCCGTCGGCACACTAACGTTGTTCGCCTTTGATAAGGGGCAGAAGCTAAGCGAGCACACAGCACCCTACGACGCGGTTGTTCAGATTCTTGACGGCAAAGCCCATGTAAGAATACAAGACGACATTAACGAACTCGCGGAAGGCCAAATAATCATAATGCCGGCGAATGTACCTCATGCCGTCAATGCCGGCGAGAAATTCAAAATGCTGCTTACGATGATTCGTGCATAAAAGAAATAAATCAAGGAGCAAAAAATGCATAAATGTCCCAGACAAGAACATGGAAATTGGAGCCCTGATGAAGAATTTGAAGTCGTATGTCCGGGTTGCGGTCGGAGCATGGAGTTTTTCAAAGACGAAGAAAAACGAAGGTGCCGCAACTGCGGCCAAATACTGACTAATCCCATACTTCAGGACGCCGGATAAATCGGACGTGTGGTTAGCAGGAGAAATGTAAATGGTTAAATGTCCCGGACAAGACCAGAGGTTCTGGAAGCCGGAAGATATTTTCGAGGTGAAGTGTCCCGGCTGCAATCATGTCATTGAGTTTTTCAAGGATGAGCCAAAGCTCAAATGCCGCAAATGCGGTCAAATGGTCGCTAATCCGAAGATCGATCTTGGCTGTGCGGAATGGTGCCAGTACGGCGAGCAATGCCTGGGCATCACAGCGACAAAGCGTGCAACTTACCTGCGGGACAAGCTAATATACGAAATGAAAAGAATATTTGGCGAGGACCAGAAGCGAATCAATCACGCACTTGCTGTACTGGACTTCGCTGAGAAAATCCAGACGCAAGAGAGCGGCGATCCATTGATTGTAAAAGCTGCCGCGATTTTGCACGATATCGGCATTCACCAGGCGGAGCAAAAATACGGCTCATCCGCGGGCAAATATCAGGAGATAGAAGGGCCTCCAATTGCAGAGGAAATACTCAAAAGATACAACATCGACAGCGAAGCAATAGAGCATATATATAACATAATAGCAAATCATCACACACTGAATAATTTCGACACAGCCGAGTTTAGGATTATCCTGGATGCAGACCGGCTCGTGAACATTCCAGAAGATCTACCGGATGCGAGTGAGGAAAAACTACAAAGGATTATTGAAAAACATTTTAAGACCCAAGAGGGCAAAAGAATAGCGAAGGAGCTTTTTCTAAAAGCCAAGTAATGAAAAAATCAGTAAGCGAAAGGAGAATTATGTTTTGTTACCAATGTGAACAGACCGCGGGTGGTACCGGGTGTACCAAAGTAGGAGTTTGCGGCAAAGACCAGGACATTCAAAGTCTGCAGGACACGCTTGTATTCGGGCTAAAAGGCATCGCAGCATACGCATATCATGCCCGGGAACTGGGGCAAAAAGACGAACAAGTGGATGCCTTTATGCACGAAGCAATGTTTTCAACATTGACGAATGTTGACTTCGACCTGAACCGTCATATCGAGCTGGTGCTGAAGGCTGGAGAAATGAATCTTCGCGTAATGGAGATGCTCGATAAAGCACACACATCCAGATTCGGTAATCCGACGCCGGCAACGGTTCCAAGCGGCACAAAGGCCGGACCGGGAATTGTTGTCACCGGCCATGATTTGCTTGATCTTTACGAGCTGCTAAAACAGACCGAGGGCAAGGGAATCAATGTTTATACTCACGGGGAGATGCTGCCGGCCCACGGTTATCCGGAACTGAGGAAGTTCAAGCACCTCGTGGGAAATTATGGCACTGCATGGCAAAACCAGAAAAAGGAATTCGACGAATTCAGCGGAGCGATACTGGTCACCACCAACTGTGTGATGATTCCAAAAGATAGCTATAAAGACCGATTGTTTACATGCGGAATCGCAGGCGTTACTGGCGTCAAACATATCAAGGGAAGAGACTTCAGCGAGGTCATAAAAAAGGCCCTGTCACAACCACCGCTTAAAGAGAATCTGCAGGGGACTTTGAGCACGGGATTTCACCATTCCGCCGTGCTTGGCCTGGCGGATAAAATAATCGAAGCCGTAAAAGCGGGCAAGATTCGGCATTTCTTCTTTATCGGCGGCTGTGACGGCGCCAAGCCCGGGCGAAATTATTTCTCCGAGCTTGCTGAGAAGGTGCCGGATGATTGCGTGATCCTGACGGCGGCATGTGGAAAGTACCGGTTGAACGCCCGTGATTACGGCGATATCGACGGCATTCCGCGTCTGGTCGATACCGGCCAATGCAATGATTGCTATTCTGCAATCAAGATAGCATCGGCGCTCGCCGGGGCGTTCGATTGCAGCGTAAACGACTTACCTCTTTCGCTCGTAGTCTCATGGTACGAACAGAAGGCCGTGGCGATACTATTAACATTGCTGCATTTGGGCATCAAGAACATACGTCTTGGGCCGAGCCTGCCTGCATTTGTCAGTCCGAATGTCCTTAATGTTCTTGTAGAGAAATACAACATAAAGCCAGTTGGAAATGTCGATGAAGACCTGGCTGAAATGCTGAAGTAGAATGGCTAACAGGTTACTATAAGCTATATTTTCCCCGAAAAATAAGGATTTTGCTAATTTTATTAGGAGGCATAGATTTATATGAACATATAAGACCTATTTAGTCGTATATAGTAGTGAGTTATTAAATGATTGATTCCTTAAGTTTGAAATTTGGGATTGAGTGTTAAAACAAAAAAATCACTAAAATCTAATCAAGGAGAAATGAAATGAACGTTCTAAAATCCACTTTAATTGTAGCAGCGCTGCTTTTCATTGCGGTTTTATCAGGTTGCGAGGAAGGATATTCTCGCCAAAACAACATGAGCAGTATTAACAAAGTCGCCTTTCAGCCTACCGGTACAGGTTTTTGGCATCCCATGCCATAAATAAAAAAGAAGGAAAAGTAGTTGCGTGCGGCATATCGGAATATGCTGCTTAACATATTTAACATTTAATTATAGTCTTCCAGCCATACATGATGTATGGCTGGAAGACTATTGAAACCAAATAAAAAATTTGAATCAATCAATGATCAGTGAAAAGCAATTATTAATATGATTTTCACGCTGGAGTAACCACTGATATTGTCGAAGTAATTCTTACGATCGTTGGATTCCTTGCTGCTTAAGGAGACAAGAAAATGCCTAACAAAATTGTAATACATAAAAATACAAATAAACTGGCCGAAGAAACCAGTCCTTATCTCCTGCAGCATGCTTATAATCCCGTTGACTGGTATCCATGGGGCAATGAAGCTTTTGAGAAGGCCAAAAAAGAGGACAAGCCACTTTTTCTTTCAATCGGTTATTCCACTTGCCATTGGTGTCACGTAATGGAGCGCGAGAGCTTTGAGAACGAGCAGATAGCCGAAATTATGAACAGGTATTTTGTTAGCATAAAGGTTGACAGGGAACATCGGCCGGACGTTGATGAAATCTATATGAACGCCGTCATAATGATGACCGGCTCGGGCGGCTGGCCTCTTTCGGTCTTTTTGACGCCTGAAGGTAAACCCTTTTATGGCGGAACATATTTCCCGCCGCAAGATGCTTATGGCCGTCCAGGCTTTGAACGAGTTCTTTTATTCGTCGCCGACGCATGGAAAAACAGACGGCGGGAATTGCTCAGTTCGGCGACAAAAATGAGTGGATTACTGCAAAGTCCGACTCCTCCAACCAACGATAGCAACCTCTCGCCGGAGATACTCAATAATGCCTTTGTAATTTTCCAAAATTCATTTGATGCTGTCCACGGCGGTTTCGGGACCGCTCCGAAATTTCCTCAGCCAACAAATCTGTCAATGCTGTTGAGATATTGGCATAGAACTGCTGATAATCAGGCTTTGGAAATGGTAGAAAAGACGCTTGATGCGATGGCAAATGGCGGTATTTACGACCATATCGGCGGCGGTTTCCATCGGTATTCGACTGATGCACAATGGCTCGTCCCGCATTTCGAGAAGATGCTCTATGACCAGGCTCTGCTCAGCAAAGTTTATCTCGAGTCCTACCAGATTACCGAAAAAAAGCAATACGCCCGAATTGCGAGAGAGATATTTGATTATGTTCTACGAGACGTGATGGACCCGGCCGGCGGTTTCTACAGCGCCGAGGACGCCGACAGCGAAGGCAAAGAAGGAGCTTTCTATCTGTGGGATACTGAACAAATTGCCGCAATCTTAAATAAAGAAGAGGCCCAATTGTTCAACACCTGCTACGGTGTTACGAATGAAGGTAATTTTGAAGGAGATAAAACTATCCTCAGCGTGTCAACTTCGATAAATCAAATCGGGAAGGAATACCGGAAAGACCGCGCCGAGATTAATAATATTTTATCATCCGTAAGAGCAAAAATCTTCCAGGAACGGTCAAAAAGACCCAGGCCACATCGTGATGAAAAAATCATTACCGCATGGAACGGCTTAATGATATCGTCTCTTGCTTACGGCGGGGCGATTCTGGAAGAAGAAAAATACATACAAGCTGCCAAACGTTCCATGGAATTCATACTAAGTACTTTACGCCGGAACGGCCGATTGATGCGATACTACCGAGATGGACAGGTAATCCAGAAGGCTTTTCTCGATGACTATGCTTTTACGTCTATGGCCCTGCTGGACTTGTATGAGGCTACTTTCGATATAAAATGGCTCA
>JAFGPJ010000348.1 GCA_016936275.1 Sedimentisphaerales bacterium | reverse complement strand
TTAGCACAGGGCAAGGCCTGTATAAGAAACCATAGACGAGTTCTGGCGCATATTCGAAGAGTGATGGCCTGGGCGAGAGCGCAGCATGTCCCAATCATCTCCACTGCCGAGGTGTATCCCAATAATAACGGCGAAAGTACTCTCGGTTACTGCATCGACGGTACGGAAGGCCAAAAAAAGATACGGTACACGTTGGTTAGTGACAGGGTAAGTTTTGCCGCCGATGGTAACACCGACTTGCCGAGAGACATGCTCCGACAGCATCGGCAGATTATTCTGCACAAGCGCTGCGTTGACCCGTTCGATGAACCCCGGATTGACAGGCTGCTGAGCGAATTGCGCGCCAGTGAGTTCATTCTGGTTGGTACCAGCCTCGAAGGTGCCGTTAAGATGACAGCTCTCGGGTTGCTCCAGAGAGGTAAAAAAGTCACTATAGTAATCGATGCCGTGGGCACGCATAATAATAAAGATGCAAAGCTGGCGCTTCGTAAGATGGAGACCAAGGGGGCGAAGCTGGTCGAAACCAAAAAGCTTGCCGGCACGTCCCATTTAAGGCAGGTCGGAGTATGTAATTGCGAGAGCTGCCGGGGTGTAGGGCGGAAAGGGGCTTCCAATAACGGTGAGGATAATTAGCATCCGGCCTTCTTTGTTTGTCCAAAATCGGCTTACTCGGATTTCGCCGCTCGGATTTTCTCAATGTCCAGTCAATCATCTCTGCTTCATAGAATAGTATGATTTTTTAATCCCCCGCTGGTTTTGCATATTTTATTTTCATATAAGCGTCAATTCTTCCGGTATTTTTCATTATTGACATTGTCGATTGTGCGCAATATTTAAAGGGAGATTTCAAACTATTAATAGAAGGAAACTGACATGAAACAACACACTACATTTCCATTTTCAAAACAACACAAGCCCATATTTATCCCACCGAAACATTGCAGTTATCCTGTCATGATTACGCTGTTAATGGTGGTTATATGTGCAGGATGGGCAGAGAATGCTGATGCTGAAAGACCTCCGATTCAAGTTAACGGTGTGTTTCCAAATCTGACCGTGATGGCAAAAGGTCTCGGCAGCGATTCGGAGGCCGGCATCGGCGCATTGATTCCCTGGGCCGAAAAGTTATGGGCCGTCGGATACGTTGCGCACATTCGGGGTGAAGGTCTCGGCCTCTATGAAATCAGCGAAGATATGACGATGCGGCGTCATCCGGCCTCTGTAACCGGCACGTTTGCCAACCGAATGGTGCATTGGCCATCTGGTCAGGCGTTCATCGGGCCGCACGCGATTGATGCCGATGGCAATGTCCGGAAGATCGAATCGCTCAAAAATTATCGCCTGACCGCCACGGTGTCCCATCTGACTGATCCGAATAATAAGGTCTATTTTCTCGGCATGGAGGGGCGGTTCTGGGAGGTGGATGTTAAGAGCCTCGAATCGAAGCCGCTCTTCGATTTAGTCAAGGAATTGGAGATAAAGGATGCCAAGGCACATTTCAAAGGTGCCTACAGTGCCAATGGTCGCGTCGTCGTGGCGAACAACACTTACGATGAAAAGGAATTCTTAGGCCAGAGAGACGCCGGACGGTTGGCCGAATGGGACGGCAGGAAATGGACCATCATTGAGCGCAATCCCTTCGTCGGCGTCGGTGGAAGTGCCTCGGGCGATTCTTATGGCGGCCACACGATTTATGCGACCGGATGGACAAAATCGTCCGTCGTGCTTCGTGTATTCGTTAAGGGCGAGTGGCAGCGCTACTTGCTTCCCAAGGCCAGCCACACATGGGACCACGCCTGGAACACCGAATGGATGCGGATACGTCACGCCGTAACGGAAAGATTATTAATGGACGTCCACGGCATGTTTTACGAGTTGCCGGCGTTATCTTACGAGGGCAGGATTTGGGGCATCCGTCCGATATGCAGCCATCTTCGCGTCGTCCCCGATTTCTGCCACTGGCGCGGAATGTTCGTGATGGCCAGCGACCAGATCGACCACGACCAGGGCCAGCCGCAGTCGGGCCTGTGGTTTGGTAACATCGACGACCTGTGGTCGATGGGCAAGCCTGCCGGCTGGGGTGGGCCCTGGTGGGAAACGCCCGTAAAGGCCGGCACGGTTTCGGACCCGTTCCTGATGACCGGCTTCGATAAGAAGGTAGTGCATCTTGCCCACGACTCTGATCGGATTATAAATTTTAAGATCGAGGTGGACTTTCTCGGCAACGGAACATGGA
This sequence comes from Sedimentisphaerales bacterium, assembly GCA_016936275.1. Taxonomy (GTDB): domain Bacteria; phylum Planctomycetota; class Phycisphaerae; order Sedimentisphaerales; family Anaerobacaceae; genus JAFGPJ01. Next base: position 2,277 of record JAFGPJ010000348.1, on the reverse strand, counting down.
AATTATATCATACGATACCCGTTTCTTCCGGTGCCGGATATGTTCATCACGAGTTTGAAGATGGCTTCTCAGCCCATTGGGTGCGAGTCGGTGTAGATAAGGATTGTACAGCTACGGTGTACTTCATGTATAATTGATGCAAAGGACACTAAAGTCCCGAATGGTTCAGGAGGTCCGCAAGATTTACGAGAATGAAATCACCAGCGAAGAGTTGGCTCTGGCGAAAGAAAGATTCCTAAATTCATTCGTGTTCAACTTCGAATCCAAAGGTCAAGTCGTCAGAAGGCTGATGTCTTTGGAGTATTATGGCTACCCAGCGGATTTTCTGGAGAAGACCAAAGCAAATGTTGAAAAGGTCGGTAAAGCCAACGTCCTGCGAGTCGCCCGAAAGCACCTGCTGCCGGACAAGCTCCGAATCCTTACCGTCGTTAAGCCCGATGACTTCAATGGACCGCCCTTGGTGTTAGGCCTGGTAAACGAAATCGATATCACAATTCCGTCGCCGCAGCAATAGCAGACGATCAGATGCGAAGGTACATTGAGCTTACAATCACAGGATACAAATCAAAGTTTACTTCTGCGCCTTGAGTCTTGACACTACCGGCCGGGCGCAATACACTTCAGAATCTTATTCTTATTAAAAGGAGTATGGCTATGGTCAAACAAACCAGGAGAGAATTCATTAAGTTAATGGGTCTTACGGTGGCTTCTGCGGGAGCGTCCTGTTTGCTGCCGGGCTGTAATGGTGCCGGTATGGTAGTGGGAGGACGAAAAAAGAAGCCGAATATTATTTTCATTCTGGCCGACGATTTGGGCTACGGCGACTTGGGCTGCTATGGGCAAAAGACAATTAAAACACCTAATATTGACAAACTGGCCGAAGAAGGGATGTTATTCACCGACCATTATGCGGGAAGCACTGTCTGCGCGCCGTCACGATGTTGTCTGATGACCGGTTTTCATACGGGCCATGCGCTTGTCCGAGGCAACGCTCTCGTGCCGCTGCGGCCATCGGATGTGACCGTTGCAGAACTGCTGAAAGATGCCGGCTACAGCACAGGAATCATCGGCAAGTGGGGCCTCGGCGAGGCCGACAGCACGGGCATACCTAACAGGCAGGGCTTTGATTACTGGTTCGGCTATCTCAACCAGAGGCACGCTCACAATTACTATCCGGAGCACCTCTGGCGCAACGAAGAACAAGTCAAGTTGAGGAACGAGGTCGATCACGTCATTGGCGGACAGGACCGTACGCCCGGCGGTGTGGCGACTAAGCGCGTGGAATATTCACACGATTTGTTTGCCGAAGAAGCTTTGAGCTTTGTGGAGAAGAATAAGGGCTATCCTTTCTTCCTTTATCTGGCTGTGACAATCCCGCATGCGAACAACGAAGCAGGCAATAAGGGGATGGAAGTGCCTTCACTCGAACCCTACGCTGATATGGACTGGCCCGAGCCGCAGAAAGGCCACGCCGCCATGATAACGCGAATGGATGGTGACGTCGGCAGGCTGATGGCGAAGCTCAAGCAGCTTGGGTTGGATAAAAATACGCTGGTGATGTTCTCCAGCGACAACGGCCCGCACAAGGAAGGCGGGGGGGATCCGGCGTTCTTTAACAGTTCCGGCCTGCTGCGGGGCTATAAACGCGCCCTGTACGAGGGCGGTATTCGCGTGCCGATGATTGCACGCTGTCCGGGGAGGATAAAAGCCGGCTCGGTCAGTGACCATATCTCGGCGTTCTGGGATTTTCTGCCGACCTGCTGTGAGCTTGTTGGTGTACAAGCTCCGGAAGGCATTGACGGCATCTCTATGATTCCGACCCTGCTGGGCAGACCCGGTGAGCAGAAAGAGCATGAATATCTCTACTGGGAATTTCACGAGCAGGGCAAGAGACAGGCGGTGCGGATGGGTGACTGGAAGGGCATCAGGCAAAATGTTGCCAAGGATCCCGACGGGCCGATTGAGCTTTACAATCTTAAAAACGACGTCGGCGAAAATAATAACGTCGCCGTCCGGCATCCGGGAATAGTCGCTAAGATCGAAGCATATATGAAGGCTGCGCGGACGCCTTCGGAGCACTGGCCGCTGCCATGACGGCACAAATAGGAAGGATGGAGAAGTTATGAGACGCCGTGACTTTTTGAAGGCTGTAGGTGCCGGGGCGGTGTCACTGTCGCTGTCGGGATGTGCCGTCAGTTCGCTTCAATCGTCGCCGTCAAGAAAGCCCAGTTTCGTTTTTATCCTCATCGACGATTTGGGCTGGACGGATCTGGGCTT
>JAFGPJ010000347.1 GCA_016936275.1 Sedimentisphaerales bacterium | reverse complement strand
TCTACAATCAATAGTATCACCGGCCAAAACCCAAAATTCCCTTTGGCCGAACGACAATATCACCTGGAGTCGGTACGCTTTGTAAGTGAAGTCACGGCGATATCATTAAAAGATGCGAATGTATTACCTAAAGAGGCACCGGCTACAACAGGCACCTGGGTAGTGCACGCAAGCGACGACACAACAAAGAAGCAATCTTACTGCCGACAACATAATTTGAATTACAAGGTCATTTCTGATAAGGAACTGGAAGGTTTCCCGGAAATCGAAGTCGATACCAATACCGGCAACAAAAAGGTCATAGTCACCGGCTGCTATGACTGGTTTCATACCGGCCATATTCGATTCTTTGAAGAAGTCTCCGAACTCGGTGACCTTTATGTCGTCGTAGGTCATGATGCAAATATCCTTGCCCTTAAAGGCCCGGGGCATCCGATGTTCAACGAGCGGGAAAGGATGTATATGGTTCAATCCATACGCTTTGTAAAACAGGCTATGATTTCAACAGGCGGCGGCTGGCTTGATGCCGAACCGGAAATCCAGCACATCCGACCGGACATCTACGTCGTCAATGAAGACGGAGACAAACCTATCAAACGCCAATACTGTGAAGAAAACGGCATTGAATATGTGGTCCTTAAACGTCTGCCCAAAGAAGGGCTACCTCACAGGGAAAGTACTCATTTACGTGGTTTCTAATGTTTATAGTTGGAAGGAAAATTAAAATGAACAGATTAATCTTAAAAGCCTTAGTCATAATCATAACTACCTCTGCAATGCTGACCGTTGGCTGTGGGCAGCCAGAATCTCTAAGTGAAAAAAAATGTAGAGTAATCGCCGCGGAGAATAAAGAGCTAAAGAAAGAACTAGAAAAAAGCAACAAAGAAGTCGAAATGCTCAAAGCACAATACGGCGGGAAAATCGAAGAACAAGGAGAGCAGCTAAAAAAATGCCTGCGGGAAAAAGAGGAATTGAAGGAAAAGTCCCGTCAAAACGTTCGAGACCAGGTAAGCAGCGTTCTTAATATTGTTATGGAAGAGAACAAGAATCTTCGCGAGGAAAACAGCAGACTCAAGGCCCAAATCGAAGAATTAAAGAAGTAGTAGCAATAATTGATTTACACTTTTTGTACAGCCTCTATACACTCCGGCAGGTTTTCCTTCGGATAACGTTTTTTCATCGCCGCGGCGACCAGCCCCACAAACATCGGCTGCGGCCGTAACGGTCGGCTGGTCAGGCATGGATGGGCCTGCGTGCCGAAGAAATACGGATGATCCGGCAGCTCCAGTACCTGCATAATCGGCTGATTTGGTGCTTTGCCGGAAAAGACCAGGCCGGCTTCTTCCAATTGCTCGATGTAACGTGGATCGACCTCGTATCGATGCCGGAAACGCATCCTGACCGAATCGACCTTGCCGAAAAGCTTCCATGCTAACGTCTCGGCCTTCAGTTCGATGTCACGTCCACCGAGGCGCATATTTCCGCCGAGATATTCGATTTTTTTCTGTTCCGGCAGAATATCAATCACAGGTTCCGGGCAGTTCGACTCTATTTCATTGCTGTTGGCTTTCTTCAATCCACAAACATTACGGGCAAACTCAATAACCGCCATCTGGAAACCAAAGCAAATGCCCAAGTACGGCAAATTGTTCTCGCGTGCGTACCTGACACAGGAAATCTTTCCCTCGGCACCACGTGTTCCGAAGCCGCCCGGCACGATTATGCCATCGACGTCGTCAAGATGTGATGCTGCATTCTCATCGCTAATATCGGTTGTGTCTATCCATTTTATTTTAACATCGCAGCCAAGAGCGATGCCGGCGTGTTCAAGAGCGTTAATTATCGAAGCATAGCTGTCACGCACGGAAGTGTACTTACCTGTAATGCCGATAGTTGCTTCTCGGTTGATCTTGCTCATCTTGTCTGTGAAATCGCACCATTGTGCCCAGGCTTTACGTTCGTTTCGCAGATTGATTCTGTCCTCAATTTTCAGCAATCTGGCGACCTCGAAATCCAGGCCAACCTCACGAAGCATCGCCGGGATCATATAGATGCTGGCCGAATCGGGCAGGCTGATGACCCTCTCGAACGGAACGTTGCTGTAAACACTGATTTTCTGCCGGACTTTTTCCGTGGCAGGGCTGGCCGCCCGGCAGGCGATGATGTCGGGCTGAACGCCGCACTGCATGAGCTGCTTGATGCCCAACTGGGCCGCCTTCGATTTCTGCTCTCCGAGCGTTTTCGGCTCCATTATATACGTAAGAGCCACGAAACAACTGCTGTTCGGCCCTTCTTCGTAGGCCAATTCGCGCATTGCCTCGATATAGTAGGCGTTCTCCAAATCGCCGACTGTACCACCGATCTCGACGAAAATGATGTCGGCGCCGGATTCTTTGGCTAATTGGCGCAGTTTCAGCTTGACCTCGCCGGTAACGTGGGGAATCATCTGGACGTCCCTGCCGAGATAGTCACCGTGGCGTTCCTTGTTGAGGATAGAGCTGAATATCTGGCCGCTCGTGGCGAAATTCGCTTTGCTCAAATCCTGGTCGAGCATCCTCTCGTACGTGCCTAAGTCCATGTCGCATTCCATGCCGTCATCGAGCACGAAAACCTCGCCGTGCCGGAACGGATTGAGCGTGCCCGAGTCGATATTCAGATAACCTTCGAGCTTTATCGGAGCGACTTTGATGCCCTTGTCCTGCATCAGCTTCGCCAGACAGGAAGAGAATATCCCCTTGCCTAACCCACTCATTACTGTGCCCATAACAAACACGTAGCGGCACTTGCCCTTCTTATACCCCTTAGGCACCGGCGAGAAAAACTCGCTCTCAGTCGATACGTCACTAACAGATGCTAACAAATCCTTTTCTTTCGTCATTTGTCTCCTTTTTTACAGTAGGGTGGGGCTTGCCCCACCATTTATTGAATCGGTGGGGTAAAGCCCACCCTACTTTTTTCATTACGCACGCCTTTTTCATTTAGGTTTCCATTGTATGTCAAAGTTCGCAATATCATCTTTCGTTCCGTATAGACCATCTCGACCAGCAGAAAGCAGGATAAAAGAATCTGCCCTTTGTGGCTTACTCGTTTTGGCGAACTGGTAATCTCTGGTCATTTTGTAGAATATCTTCGGGTTTACAAAAAGCGGATGCTTCTGCTCCGGCTTACCCGGTACTCCCAGAGCAAGCAAAGCATGATTGTCTCTATAATTATAAATGTTTTCAGGATTGTTCGGATCGTTGATGTCATGAGCGGTTTTAGACGTATCAGCTTTATAATATAGTATCGGCATGCCGATTTTTTCAACTGTGCCAGTATGCGTAACTTGCCAAAACTCATCGCAAAGCACATATTCGTTTCCATCAAAAGGGCCTACACCGTTGTATAAATCTTTCAGACGATAAGGTATTCTGTCAGGAAAATAAAATCTCTTTCTCATGTTCATATTGTCCAAGTAAGCTCGATGAGATAGATTGTTTGCGTCTGGATAAAGCATCATACCCTTGCTATCCGCGCCGTCATGTCTGAAAGCTGAATCTGGATGAAATCCTTCCAAGTCTTGACCAATCATCGCTTCGACAAGTTTCATCGCACCACAATAGGGCCTGCCATTCTCGTCCAGCGCCCCAGATGGCGGGAAAACATTAAATTCGCTTTTGAAAAGATCAAGTGCTGTGTCGATCCTCTGGAGTTGTGATAATTGTTTTGCATGCTGACGTGCTCTGGATCCGAGCTTAGCAAAAAAAGGGATACATGTCTGTGACAAAGGGATACAAAAAAGAAACAGAGCCAGAACAATAGCTATAGCTGTCACACTACTGCCTGGTGTTCGACCAGGTCTTGTTCTTCCCCTGTAGTCGGATCGGGAGGCCAAGGCCCACCCTACGAATTTGGTCCTCATCTCTTTTCTCCCTCCTTATAGCGCTTAACGAACTCTGCGTATTGCTCAGGTGTATCGATGCCGTCGCAGGTGTGTTCGACTTTGCCGACCAAGATGGAGTAGCCGTTTTCGATGGCTCGCAACTGTTCGAGTTTCTCGATTTTTTCCAGCGGCGTTTGCGGCAGAGCGGTTATTTCCAGCAGGAATTT
>JAFGPJ010000051.1 GCA_016936275.1 Sedimentisphaerales bacterium | reverse complement strand
GTTGTATTAGGACTCAACCACAAAACCGCTCCGGTGGAGATTCGAGAGAAGCTGGCCTTCGATACCGCCGAGACAAGCAGAGCCCTTTGCGAGCTAAAGCAGAAGTTCGGCCAGGCTGAGTTCGTACTCCTATCGACTTGCAACCGCGTTGAGCTGTATTGTGCAGGCAAACACTGCCAGGGAGCCAATACGGACAAACTTGCCGAGTTCTTCTCAGAATTCCACAGCATCGAATTAGACACATTCCGCCAGTTCCTTTATGCCTACGAAGACGAAGATGCGGTCAGACACCTGCTGACTGTCGCATCGAGCCTGGATAGTCTTGTGGTTGGCGAGGCACAGATAATCGGGCAGGTCAAAGAGAGTTACAGACTTGCCTGTGCTGCAAAAACAACCGGCAAAATCCTGAATCGTCTGTTTCACTGTGCCTTTGCCACCAGTAAGAAGGTATATACCACGACCTCTATCTCGAGTGGCCGGGTAAGTGTTGCCGGCGTCGCGGTAGAATTAGCTAAGCAGCTATTTGCGGATATCTCATCGGCAAAAGTAGTCGTTATTGGTGCCGGCGATACCGGCCAGTTGATAATTCAGCACCTGCTTCAGGTCGGAGCACGAGACATAACGGTCGTTAACCGCTCTTATGATCGTGGCTTGAATGTGGCCGAACAGTACAGTATCAGGGCAGAGAAATGGGAGCGGCTTAACGAGCAGTTGATTGACGCAAATATAGCTATAGCCTCTGCTTCAGTGCAGGATTACCTGTTCAGAAAGGACTCGTTCAAGGAAATAATAGCCCGTCGTAGAAACGGGACGCTGCTGATCATTGATATCGCCGTACCACGAAACTTCGAGCCTGCAGTAAACGAATTAGAGGGGCTTTATCTTTACAGCGTCGATGATCTGACGGCAGTCGTCGAACAAAATCGCAAAGCCCGTGAGCGGGACATGGCCAAAGGCATGGAGATCGTCCTCGAAAATGTTACGGACTTCATCGAATGGTTCAGTTCCAAGGATATAGGGCCTCTGATAGGACAGATGAAAAAGCAATTTAAGCAGATTAGCGAGAACGAGATGGAACGGTTCTTCGTTGGAGTCAGACAGGATGCCTGCTGCAAAGAGGTTATGGAGGCTATGGTTAACCGCGTTGTAAATAAGCTGCTGCACTGCGTGATCAAGAACGTCAACATAATAGCCAAGGAAAACGGAGCGACTGAAGCTGCAAGACTGGTGGACAGCATTGTAAAACAGGCCGAAGATATAATGACCGAGACAAGTAGTAAGGAGGATAAAACACAGTGAAAAAAACTCCACAGTCAAAGCAGATTCTGAGGCTCTTGTTTTGGGAAAGTACAATTCGATGCAACTTGACCTGTGCCCACTGCCGGCGCATAGAATCTAATGAACAAGCCCATAGAGACCTCACAACCGCACAGGCGAAGGCTTTAATTGAGCAGTTGGCTGTACTGGGGCAAAGCCAGCCAATGACGCCTGTACTGGTTTTTTCAGGCGGCGAGCCGCTCTGTCGCGAGGATTTGTTTGAATTAGTAAAGCATTCTCGCTCTTTAGGGATTACTCCCGCCCTTGCTACGAATGGAACATTGATAGATACAACAATTGCTCAGCAGATACGTAATAGCGGAATCGCAAGGGTATCTGTTAGTCTGGATGGGGCAACAGCGGAGGTTCATAACAGGCTGCGTCAGCTTGAAGGTTCGTTTGAAAGAGCAATTGAAGGCATCGGATATCTTCGTGAACAAAAGGTGCCGTTTCAGATTAATATTACCCTGACTAAACATAATGCCGGACAATTAGAAGATGTTTACGAGCTTGCTAAATCACTCGGTGCAGTAGCTGTGCACATATTTATGCTCGTACCCGTCGGCTGTGGTCAGTCTCTGGCGGAAACTGATATGCTCTCGCCCGAGCAGTACGAGCAGAAATTACTCGATATCTGCGAATTGGATGGTCGAGGTGAATTACAAATTAAAGTGACCTGCGGCCCTCACTATGAGCGTGTAATCAGACAGAAAGGCTTATACAAATCCCGCAAGCAAACAGGTCACGGCCAAGGTGATGTTCCAGGAAGAAGCGAACATAGAGGAGCATCAAAAGGATGTCTTGCCGGTCTTGGAGTGCTGTTTGTCGGACATCAGGGCGACGTATTTCCATGTGGCTACCTGCCCATCAAATGCGGCAATGTGCTTGAGGAGAAACTTTCTGATATTTGGTACGGCAGCAAAGACCTTGCGCGGATGCGTGACAGCAGCAAATTAGAAGGCAAATGCGGCATCTGCGGGTATAGAGAAGTATGCGGCGGGTGTCGGGGCAGGGCATACGCAGGCACGGGTAATTATATGGCCGAAGAACCTTTTTGCGCTTATGTGCCGCCGGAGGCAATTCGCTAAACTTTAATAGGATTTTACAGGTCGTTCTATGATAAATATTAGTAAATTATATTGTGACCAGGTTACCCCGGGTGATTGGCTTCGTTATGGGGCCCAGGGCTCTGGTGAGCGTGAAGGTGAAATCGTACCAAAGAAAGCATCAGAGCGACGCCCCATTGTTGTGTGGAACATCACAAGATCATGCAATCTCAAATGCGTGCATTGTTATAACGACAGCGGAGTATTAAAAGCCGATGATGAGCTATCGACCGATGAGGCTAAAATTGTATTAGATGATCTTGTAAAGTTTGGTGTTCCTTCGGTTTTATTTTCCGGCGGTGAGCCCCTGACACGCCCCGACCTGTTCGAATTAATCGGCTACGCAGTCGAGCGAGGCATGCGGACGGTAATCTCAACGAATGGAACCCTTATAACAACAGATACGGCGGAAAAAATAAAGCAGCACGGAGTTTCATACGTCGGCATTAGTCTCGACGGCATAGGCGAAATCAATGATAAATTCAGAGGTGTATCCGGCGCCTTTGACAGGGCTGTACAGGGTATAAAGAACTGCCAGGATGCCGGAGTGCGAATCGGTCTCAGATTGACATTGACAAAGAAGAATGTTCAGGACCTGGAGAGTCTGTTTGGCTTCTTTGAGGCAGAGAATATTGAAAGAGCATGCTTCTACCATTTTGTTCCAAGCGGCAGAGGAGGGACCATGGCAAACGAGGACCTTACACACGCTCAAAGCAGAAAGTCAGTCGATACAATATTAGCAAAGACCAGACAATATAAACAAGCGGGTAAAACCACCGATATATTAACAGTCGATAATCATGTAGATGGAGTATATCTCTATCTGAAATTAAAGCAGGAGGATCCCGAACGCGCTGACAAGGTCTGGAAGCTACTGACATGGAATGGCGGAGGCATGTATAGCAGTGGAGTAGGAATCGGCTGCATTGATTTTCACGGTAAAGTTCATCCTGACCAATTCTGGTGGCATTACGAACTGGGTGATGTGCGTCAGAGACCATTTAGCCAAATTTGGACCGATACGAGCAATCCTCTGATGAAAGGATTGAAAGAACGCCGTCAGCATATTAAGGGAAGATGCAGGCTTTGTAAGTTTTTTGACGGGTGCGGCGGGAGTTTGCGGGTTCGGGCGGATTTGCATTTTGCCGATCCATGGGCTCCGGATCCAGGCTGTTATTTAACGGACAGAGAAATCGGCCTGGATGAGAAGAAAAAGGCAGAATTGGAACGCAAAGGAGAGATTTTCCAAATGCCTGAATAGTTTTTAATAGCATCTGCCTGAAGATAAAAAAGAGTTATGGAAAAAATTGACAGCCAAATACTACATGAGCTTCAATATAATTTTCCCCTTACCGAAAAACCTTATGAGGTTATCGCCGGCAGACTGAAGATTTCTACAGAGGACCTCTGGAACAGAATCCAAATAATGCTCGATGAAGGAGTAATTCGCCGAATGGGGGGCAGTTTCGATTCCAACAAACTCGGTTTTCGCAGCACATTGGCTGCTGTGAGTGTTGACGCCGAGCTCGTAGACCGTGCCGCCGACATTATAGGACAGTTTCATGAAGTAACGCACAGCTATCTGCGTAACGATGTTTTCAATATTTGGTTCACGTTAATTGCAGTCGATAACAACAGGATAGAGAACATTCTTGAGCAAATCCGTAAATCTTTATGTATTGAAAGGTCAAAAATCCTCAATTTACCTATGAAACGACTCTTCAAGCTCGATGCCCGTTTCCATGTTTCCTGATATTCATGATCATCGGGAAACAATTAAGCAGAATACGATATCCATAAAACTTGAATGGCATTTCTCCGGCGTGCTGCGAAGTGCTTTTAAGAACAGCCTTCCCCCTTGAAAAATTCTCACAACCGGGAATATAGTGTCATTTGAGCCGATAAATGAGCTTCTATGCAAAATTCAAGGATTGAATTCTATAATCAGGTAGAGTAAAATGTTTACTTATATAAGCAAAGTATGGTTTCAAGATTTACAAAGTATTCCGTCCTTTACAGGATCGATGAATACGAGAGGTATGTCTTTATATACCCGGGATGTTGAATATAAATAAAGTATGATAAACGGCTTATGAGGAAACCGATAAAGTGAAATTCAAAGGTGGTTATAATATACTACTTAAGGGAAGACCAGCAAGCACAGTAAAGGCCATGCCGGAGCCAAAGTCTCTCTACCTGCCATTATACAGTGAGCGTTTCACTTTCACCGATATCCGCGTTAAAGACGGGCAGAAAGTGAGTGGCGGCGATATTCTGGCAACCGATCCAAATAACCACGCAGTACCCTTATTAGCGCCGCGAGCTGGGAAGGTCAGTTTAAAAGCCATTGAGAACCACATAGTACTTGAAGACGTCGCTCGTCTTGAAGAACACGCAGATATTGCCGAAAAGGAATTGCAGCACGTAGAACGGGAAATGGGTGCAGCCGGTATAAAAAGGTATAAGCTATTGTCGCTCGGTGCCTGGCAATTCTTTTATGACGCTTTTACGGGAGCCCTGCCTGATCCGCTCGGGACACCACAGGCAGTTATTGTCTCCACACTGAGCCTCGAACCGTTTCTAACCAGAGGAGACATACAACTACACAAAAGACTTTTGAATTTCACAAGAGGTTTGGAACATTTGCAGTCACTCCTGGAGTATCAACCTATTTATATGGTAATGCCCAATATTTCATCAGAATTTGCGAACCTGATTCGAAACCAGATACGTGGATACGCATTAGTGAAAATGCTCGAAATACCTCTTAAATACCCATACGATCATTTCGCAATTCTTGCACGGAGATTAAATCTTAAAGCTGATGGAGGTTCTGTCTGGGCAGTTCGTTCAGAAGGAGTCCTGGCAGTGGACCGCGCTCTGACACTAACAAAGCCATGTACTGTCAGGATCGTATCCATAGGGGGAATAGGCGTCAATATGCCAACTCACATGAAGGTTATGCCGGGATATCCCATACAGAAAATCAAAGAAAATTACATATTTGAGCCGGCTGCTCGTGTGATTAACGGCGGCATATTAACAGGTAGAATATTAGAAGCTGACACGCTCGGCGTGGATACCGAATGCAGGGGAATAACAGTCCTTCGAGAACTTCATGAAAGGGAATTCCTCGGATTCATCAGGCCGGGCTGGTCTCGGCATTCTTATGCCAACTGCTACTTAAGTTCCCTGCGAAAGAAGTTCGAGGAGAAGTACACTACAGGCGTACGAGGAGAATTGCGTCCATGCATCTCCTGTAACTTTTGTGAAGAAGTCTGTCCCGCCGGTATCATGCCTCATTTAATCCACAAATATCTGTATGCAGACCTGATTGAAGAAGCTGAGCAGGCACGGGTGGATCTTTGTGTGGAGTGCGGTTTGTGCTCTTATGTCTGTCCGTCCAAGATAGACCTGAGAAAGCAGCTAATTGAAGCCAAGGCACTTATTGCCAAAGAAAAGGAAGAAATACGCCAGGAACAACTGCGCCAGAAAGAATTACAAAAACAGCAGGAAGAAGCAAGAAAACTATCAGAGGAGAAAGCCCAGTGAAGTGGTTGTTAAAGATTATAGATGCGGCCCGCCCTGCTTTCGAGGAAGGCGGTAAGCTGCAGTTTTTTAACCCCGTATTCGAAGCGCTGGAGCATGCCTTCTTTGCACCATCAACAAGGACTATAGGGGCCCCTCATATTCGTGATCCGCTCGATGTGAAGCGAGTCATGTCCATGGTGATTATCTCCGTGATTCCATGTGTACTGGCTGCTTTTTATTTTTTTGGATTACGGTTTATAGCCATGATCGTTGTCACGTACGCTGCGGGCCTGGCGGTAGAGGCCACTTTTTCAATGGTACGCAAGGAAAGCATCAACGAGGGCTTCTTCGTAACGGGCATCCTTTTCCCGTTGATTTTGCCCCCTAATTTGCCTCTTTGGATGGTTGCGCTGGGTGTTGCATTTGGTGTGTTCATCGGCAAAGAATTATTCGGCGGAACAGGACGAAATGTATTCAATCCCGCTCTGGTCGGCCGTTGCTTTCTTTCGCTCGCCTACCCAAAAACGATGGCAGCAAGCTGGGTCGAGCCAAGCCATGAGCTTGCAGGCAGTTTAACAAGGTGGATCAGCCCTTCATTGGACGCCGTGAGTGGAGCTACACCGCTGGCTTTGGCCAAGCAGGGAGAAATGGGCTCCGTCGCACATCAGTTCATGGGAAGCGTTTCAGGAAGTGCAGGTGAAACCTCAGCCGCATTTATTATCCTCGGCGGCGTGTTTTTACTGTTTACCCGCGTTGCCAATTGGCGAACAGTCGCGAGCATGCTCGGTTCATTTGTTGTTCTGACCGGTGCTTTAATCATAGGCGGCGCTGTGACTTATCCCATGCCCGGCGTATTCGGCCCGGTAATGTGGCATTTGTTTGCCGGAGGAATACTTTTCGGCGCGTTTTATATGGCAACCGATCCGGTAACAAGCCCAATAACAAATGCGGGCAAATGGTTCTACGGCATTATAATCGGTTCGACTACTGTTTTGATCCGGAATTTCACAGGATACGTGGAAGGGGTGACGTTTGCCATTCTATTAGGTAACATCGTCGCTCCAATCCTCGATGAAATAGTCATCGGGATTCGCCTCAGGAGGCTTAGAAATGAAAGGTAACATCTATACTCTTTTTTACGCAGCGGTGCTCGGTACGGTATGTGCGATGGTGCTGACTTTCGCAGCGAGCTTTACAAAACCTTATAAGGATGCTAACGCTAAAGCTGAGGAGAGGAAAAATATTCTGCTTGCGTTAAAAATATCTATTCCGGAAAAAGCCTCTTCTGAGAAACTATTAGAAATATACAAGGACAATGTGCAAGAGCAGCAGCGAGGAAGTATTAAAACTTATGTTTATTCACCCTCGGATGACAATAAAGGTGCGATTGCAATGGAGTTCGCCGGTCCGGGTTTATGGGGTCCGATTAAGGGATTTCTTGCTCTGAACCCTGAGATAACAAAGATCAAGGGTATCACTTTCTACGAACAGGAAGAAACACCCGGCCTTGGCGGTGAGATTGTTAAGCCTACATTCCGCGACAAGTTTGTGGGGCTTATGATACGAGACGAAACCGGAAAGCCTGGAATAATCATCAAAAATGGAGGCGAGGTGGCGGCAAACAAAGTGGACGGCATAAGTGGAGCAACAATGACCTGCGACAAAGTACAGGAGATGCTCAATGAGGCAATAAGGAGCATTGTTGAGGAGAAGCAATAAAAATGGCAGATAAACAATCAGCTTGTGCAACATGCCAGCCCAAGGGTCTATGTGGGGGCAAGGGACTGACTACACTAAAAGAGGGAGCATGGGCAAACAATCCGCTGGCAATTCAGGTGCTGGGTATATGTTCAGCCCTGGCGGTCACCAACCGCTTAGAGAATTCGCTCGTAATGGGTGCAGCACTAATTTTCGTCTGCGTCGGCTCGAACCTGATAGTCTCTCTTTTGCGTAAATGCACGCCTTACCGAATCCGGATGATCGCAGAAGTGGCCATTATCGCGACCTTTGTAATACTTTTCGACCAGTTCCTCAAAGCCTTCTACTGGGACATGTCGAAACAGCTCGGCCCCTATGTCGGCCTGATTATCACGAACTGTATCGTAATGGGCCGGGCCGAAGCATTCGCACTGCAGAATCCGCCGATTCTTTCCATTGTCGATGGGATTGCCAATGGTATTGGCTATGCTGTAATACTGGCAATCATTGGATTTTTCAGAGAGCTGCTGGGTACCGGAGAAATCATGGGGCGTACGATTCCGGTTTTCAGCGAATGGTACACACCAAACCAGATAATGATCCTTGCTCCGGGAGCATTTATTGCTCTCGGTATCGTAATAGGAATTTTTAATGCTATCAAGGGCCCCGCACCTGAGGAGAAAAAATAATGACTGAAACATCGGCATGGGTGATATTCATTGCAGCGATATTTACGAACAATATCCTGCTGACAAACTTTCTCGGCATGTGCTCGTTTATCGCATGCTCAGGCCAGATTAGGACTTCGCTGGGCTTAGGTACTGCCGTAATTTTCGTGATGATTATGACAACAATCATTAATTATGTAATTTATCATTTTGTCCTGTTTCCATTTAATCTCGTTCATCTGCAATTCATTGTCTTTATAGCGGTCATCGCCGCCTTCGTGCAATTAGTTGAAATGTTTGTCGAACGGTTCAGTCCGAAGCTGTACTTTGCACTCGGTATATTTTTACCTTTGATAACCGTAAACTGTGCCATCCTCGGTGCATCTTTATTCATGATCATTCGAAATTACAGCTTTATGCAGTCTGTAGGCTTTGGCCTTGGCGCCGGGATCGGCTGGGCCGTCGCCATTGTGCTTTTGGCCGGTTTGAGGCAGAAAATGAGATACAGCCACGTCCCGAAATGTTTCGAGGGTGTAGCTATAGCAATGGTCGTTACCGGCGTTCTTGCCATGACGTTTATGGGTTTTGCCGGAATGGTGTCGATCCAATAGGAGCGCTTAATGATTTATTTATATTCGGTATTCTCTTTCTCTGGGCTGGTAATACTTTTGTCGGCCGGACTGATGATAGCTGAACGCTTCCTGGTAAACTATGGGATATGCAAACTCGATATCAATGCCGGCGAAAGGCCACTCGAGGTCAAGGGTGGACAGACTTTGCTTTCGTGCTTGTATGCCAATGAGATTTTCATACCGTCCGCGTGCGGCGGCAAAGGCTCCTGCGGGCACTGCAAAATCACAGTGATTTCCGGAGGAGGCCCGGTTCTTCCCACGGAGACGCCGTTTTTATCGCGAAAAGAAATTCGTTCCGGCGTCAGATTGGCCTGCCAGGTAAAGGTACGGGAAGACATCTATGTTCGTATCCCCGAAGATTTTCTTAACGTAAGACTTTTCTCGTCGACGGTGACAAGCACGCGCGGTCTAACATACGATATCAAGGAAGTCAGAGTGAAATTGAACGATCCGCCGGAAATTTCCCAGCGGCCCGGCCAGTACGTGCAAATCCAGGCTCCATCGCCGGAAGGCCCTGTCTTTCGCGCGTACTCGATCAGCTCGGCTGTCTATGAATACAACGAAGTCGAAGTGGTCGTTCGACTGATTCCGGGCGGCGTCGGCTCGACTTATGTGCATAATCTTCAAGTCAACGACGAGGTTACTTTCACCGGCCCTTACGGCGAATTTCACCTGAACGAGGATCCATCCGTTGAGATCGTCTGCGTCGGCGGCGGAGCCGGCATGGCGCCGATGAAAAATATCATTTACTCACTTTATGATCGTTGGCCCGACCGCTCATGCTGGTTGTTCTTCGGGTGCCGGACAACAAAAGACATATTTTACCTCGAACAATTCAAGGAGCTCGAGAAAAAGCATCATAATTTCCACGTAATTTATGCCTTGTCCGACAAATTGGAACCAGACGAAAAATGGGACGGAGAAACAGGATTTATTCATCTTTCTGTGGACAAGCATTTAGAACAAGGCGTACCTCGCCAGGCGTTCCTTTGCGGCCCACCTCTAATGATCGAGGCGGTCACCAGAGTGCTTGAGGAAAAAGGCTTACAGCCGGAAGATATCTTTTATGACGAGTTCTAAAGGCAATAGGGCAAATCAAGTGAAATTTGATATCGTATGGCTGGATTTCCTGCAAAGCTCCATGCCAAAATAACGCTAAAGTCTTCGCCTGAAGACGAGGGATTTTCTCCAATTCCCCGAATGTGACATCAATAAATATGTCCTCATTTCGAATTGTCTTTTTAGAATAGTAGTTTCAGCAAATATTGCTGCTTCAGTTGTCTGATGAATCAGCAACCGGGAGCATTTTCTCTCTTTCTCCTATTCCTTCGTGCGAAAATGGAGCATGAAATCTGGTTTGTTTGGCTTTGTTTTCTTGTGTCCCGCGAAGCGGGATTTTTTCATAACTTCCTTCCAAATGAGATGTTGCGCCATTTTGGCCCGGCACAAATTGGGTTTGTTTTTTCAAATCGCCATTTTTCTCCACCGACAGATTCCGCGTGGCAGCCTCATCCCGATTGTCGTTTATCGGGATGGGGATGGATTGCTCCTGCTCAGCTTCCTGATGCTTGTATTGCCGGATCATCTGCCGTCTTTCAAGCTCGCGCAAGGTCTTATGCAGGCTGTTTTCGATCCGCCGTTCGTACAACATCAGCCTGTCGAGCACCCTCGAATCCGAATAATCCTTAATAATCGCCCTGCCGAGCACCAGCTCCGGCCCGGCCCCTCTCATATCGAGACCGATGTTCTTTGGTATAAATCTTTGCATGTTCTTTTCAAAAGGGCTTGGCTCATCGCGTTCAATCATCACGTCGATGGCCTGGTTCTGGATGCGTTCGACACGTTCCAGCCGCCACCAGAGGCCGACTATACGTGCTGCCAGCAGGATTTCCGTCGGCCCGACGGGCTTCATCTCATCGAGCATTTTGTTGTGAAAAGCCTCGTAAGCAGCCTCATTTTCGCCTTTTATGACCGATTGGGAAAAAATGCCGTGCTTGACCGCGTTCTGCGAGACCGCCGCCTTGCCCTCGTCGCTCTTGGGCCCGGTCGATTTTTGTGCGTTTTGACGATTTGCGTTGATTTGTTTTTCGGTACTCATAAGAAACCCCTTTCCACAAATGATAATTGATTATTGATACCCGCCTTCGCGGGCACAGGCTTACTACGAACCATGAACCACGAACTATGAACTTTATTAAGCGACATACGATATACTACATAAAACATACTAAAATAATTGTTTTATAATTATCTTACTGATATAAATGTTGTCCGTCAAGTGAAAATTTGAAAAATATTAGAATTTTATTTAGACACTGATTAACACCGAAGAACACTGTTTAAAGAAAAAGGTAAAAATCTGTGTCAATCCGTGCATCTCCGTGTCTGAAAGTAGTTTTTTGAATTGTATTTAACCGCAGATTAACGCTGATAAACGCTGATTTTTATTCACACGAAGGGCACCGAGAACCACGAAGAAAGATAATAATCAATTCATGTTAAAACTTCGTGTACCTTCGCGCCTTCGTGGTTACAGAAAATGCTCTCAACCTTTTTTTACGTGTGATGGCTTAGACAGACTGTGACGAACTGATCCTTTGAATTCGCCCGAAGAAATAGGTATGATATCCCCCGAAAATCCTCAGATGATTTTATTTCCCTTTTCTCAATTTTTCGATATAAACGAGTTCGCTGTTTTTATCTTTATATTTCCAGAACCTCCACCCGTTCATTGTCTTTTTCTTTGTAACTGATATTCCTGCTAAAGATGGGCTGTCAAAACGTTTTTTTGACGGTATTAATTCAATTAC
>JAFGPJ010000346.1 GCA_016936275.1 Sedimentisphaerales bacterium | reverse complement strand
TTGAACTGCTTATAAAGGTTCTCAGCGTATTTTTTTACATCGGCTAATGTCAAAACATCGTCCAGTTTCACATCGACGTTGTTCAGTTGGGCCGCTTCCAGGTCATTTGTCTTGCGATAGATGTTTCTGAATTTGCCGCCGTAATGCCTGGAATCGAGCAGGACTATTTTGTCACTGAACTTTTCAAAAAGCTCGTTGGCAAAATCTATGAATGATTCATTTGTGATACTGCCGGGGACCTGCTGGTTAAATATCAAAGCATCCGCCGTTTGCAGGGCATTTTTTATGCCGCTAAGAAGGGCCTGGTCGGTAGCCTCGGCTCTTCTATTGAAGAAGCCGAAGTCCATTCTTGGTTGTTCATTGCCCTCAAGGTACGGCTTGCCGAACGTGACCGTGTCGAAATTATCCTTTTGAACGACCAGATAGCTCGTATCAACTCCCAGCCCTTTAAGCTGACGAGTCAATTCTCTGCCGAAGATATCATCTCCAATGACACCTATTACCTGAATCGACGCTGGTTCGAGAGCGGCAAGATTGGCAACAACGTTCGATGCTCCACCGAGCGAATAGTAATGCTTGCTGACCGCCTGGGCCTGCAAACCGGTCTCGAGCGAGACTTCCGATCCGCGCGGATCGAGCAGCCAGTAAGCATCAATACAGAAATCGCCGTAAACTGCGATTTTGACATCCTTTATCCGTTCTATGATTTCACTGATGCGCTGTTCTTTCATTATTCAACACCTTTTTGCTGCGACAGATGTATCGTCTTCTTATAGAGCAACGGAAATGTTTGTTTCTGGTTGCCCTGTATGTAGAAGCCTTTTCCGGCAAAAGACTTTGGTATTCGGGTGATGATACTTTTCTGGTCGCGGAAATAATAGCCCTGCGAAGATTCGTCGTTCATCGTGCTGGTTTCTCTATCACGCAGATCAAAATCAGCGGTGAGAATGCCATTCGGAGCGCTTCCCGTATTTGTAGCGATTGAGACGGCCTTCAGCAAAACTTCAGGCCCTGTCACGGCGCTTCCGATGTTTAATACTACGCCGCCGTTGGTAAGTTTGGCGATTTCATTCGTGTAAATAAGGAAATCCCTGCCGGAACAACCGCCCTTGGCTTGTCCGTCAAACGATGGATGCTGATCGATTACGTCCGTGCCTATTCCTACGTGAATAGTAAATGGAACGTTGTTTTCGTAGCAGGCGGCAAGAAGACCGACCTTTGGATGAGCGAAAGTATCCGGCAAATCACCTTCCTCAGCCAAGGCAATAACCTCGCGGCGGAAATCTTCGTCGCATATCGTCCTGCCGAGAGCTTCCCCAAGCCCGAGTTTATATTTGTTGCCGACGGACATAGCGTAATTGAAATAAGCAAACTCACGGGCCATCCCGAACCTTCCTTTGCTCAGGGCGTCTGGGACATTTTCGCTTGTTTGGCCAATAAGGGCCAGCTCGAAATCATGTATGGCAGTAGCACCGTTGCCGGCGACAAGACTGACAAGACCTCGCTTTACCATATCGGCAAGCAGAAGACCGAGACCGTTCTTAATCAGATGGGCGCCTGTAAAGACAACAACGAGCTTGCCGGCCTGCCGGCATGAAACGATCTCATGGGCAATAATCTCAATCTCATCACAGGTCTTTCCAGGCAGTTCAAAGGTTGTGTTATCGAGGTCTTCCGGCCGGACAAGGTCATCAAGCGTAACTTTATTCGAGCGTGTTCTCAAAGGATATGTATTAACTCGACCAAGATCAAAGGCGTTGTATCTGCCGTTGTATTCCATGTAAGTTTCCGCTACTAAAGCTTTTCGATGAGTTTTTCGAGCCGCTTAATGGATTCAATCATGCACCGGATAGTATGATAATTGACTTTCCATGAATGGCTCATGTGCATCCAGACAGGCTTGCCTTCTCGAGTCGTCAACGGCCACCATTCACCGACTGGATGATTTATCATCTTGTCGAAAACGAACCTGTGTACGTTTTCATAAGCCGGCCAGTATTCCTCAGGCCCGAACCGAAGGCACGCCTCCAGCATACCGATCATCACTTCCGCCTGCTGCCAGAATTCCTTTTGCATATCGTAAACACCGCCGGAGTGCGGCCCTTCGACGTAAACACCGCCGTACTCCCAATCGATACCGTTATTACGCCCATGATCCGTCGCTTTCTTGATAATATCTCTGTATTCCTTAAAGCCTGTACCCATGATATCGGTCGCATGAGCGAGCAACCAGGCAAACTCGACATTGTGTCCCGCGGAAGTGTTGTCCTGGGCGTGGGCCTTGGCGCCGCCTTCAGCAAATCGATCCCAGCCCCAGACTATATCGAACTTTATCTGCGGGGCGACTTTCCAATCGACCGTGAACTGCGGGATGCCGGTAGCGTATTTCGGGTGAAGGATCCGTTCGTTGAGCAAGTCGATATCTTCGACTAGTGTACGTCGGTGGATGGATTGGCCGGTACATTCGTAAAGCGTAGTGAAAGCTTCCATAAGATGCATGTGGACGTCAAGGGTCTTTCTGTCGCCGCCCTTTGGGCCTGGACCGCAGAGGTCCCAGTTTCTCTCGAACATCTCGAAATAACCGCCATACATTGTGTCGGCAGCGTATTTCTTTAACAGATCGAATGTTTTTTCCGCGTATTCAACACCTCGCTGGTCCCCCGTCGCCATAGTATATTCGCTAAGTGCATACATGATAAAAGACAGGCCGTAGAGAATTTTCTTGTCGCATGTGACGTTACCGGCACGGTCGGTAATCCAGAAAAAGCCGCCATATTGGTCATCCCACATCTTATCAATAAGAAAATCGACGCCGTGGCGGGCGTATTCAGCGCACTGACCGTCGCCGTAGCCCGCCCGGTGGGCAGTTGACATGGAATAAACGGTGCGTGCCTGGGCGAGCATGGATTTTTCGTTTTCACCGCTGTCGTTGCCGTCTTTATCGAAATGCGTGATGAAGCCGCCGTTTTTATCGTCTTTGCACCTGTCTAACCAGAACGGAAGCAGCTCAGTTGTAAAATGCTGTCTGCATTCTTCGAGGCAGGCAGAGACTTTATTTGCATCGATAGCCATTATTCAATCCTTTCAATTAGCCGCTCAAATATCTATCATCAAATGGTACCGGTATCCATGGAATCCGCTCATAATAACAAAAACACTTATTTACAGCAATGGGCATTTGAAGTGAATTTTCCAGGCCGGACCTTGAGTATCCGACTATATATGCAGAGCAACAGATAAACCGATAAGAGGCATTGATGATATTACCGGTTTGGGAATCTATGAGATTGGATTTAGGTTATGTTGCTCCTTGTATCAGCTTTTTGCCTGGTCGAGAATCAGATCTTTTACTTTCCGGCTGGGCAGGTTCAATGCTCCGTAAGCAGCAGCGGCCGTGCTGCGAAGCTCAGTGTCGGTTTCGTCCAAGCTTATAAGAGCATAAATAGCATCGATTGTCTCATCCGGCAGCATATTGGCATTCAGCTTTGCAGAAGTCGCAAGAGATTTAAATGCCGATATTCTCACATCCAGATAGTTCGGATCGTTATTTTCCTCAAGAGCCATTGCTGCTATTGCACGCTGGGCACCGGGGCTGTTGAGATAGGCCAGGACTTCGCCGGCCAATACCTGGATTCTCGCATCACTTACAGCACTTTCAAGGGCAGGCTGAGCGGCGGACAAGTCAAAAACGATATTTCTTGCTTGTGCTAATGAGAGCATGGTTTCAGCCGCACGTACGGCATAACTTTCGGCTATCTCTTCGCTCCAGCCGTTCGCACCGGCAGCACCGTTCTGTGAATTCTGCCCCAATGCCTCGGCAAGATTCGCAACTACGAGCTTGCTCTCGGCAAATCCTTCCTTGGGGCCGGCTGCTCCAATGGCTATAGCGGCGCTGTATCTGACCATCCGGTCATTGAATGACAGGGCCGCAAGCAGCGGCTGAGACGGGCCGATTTGATAAAGCAATGATTTCTCACCAGCGGTTGTTGCCAGCGCCTCGATAACACCAAGTGCGACGTGAGCATTATTGTCTTTTACGGCACGTGCGAGCGCCTGATGGAGATATTCAACGCCCGCGGTCGTTGCATAAACAAGAGCATCGGCGTGACGTTCACCGAAATAAGCCGGCATCTTTTCAACGCCGGTCGATTCGGCTTTGAAGAACGAGGCAATCCAAAGGCCGATGGCTGAGCCGAATCCCGGGTCTGCCTTGAGTACCCACTCACAGGTCCGCATTGCCATTAGCTCGTTGAAGTATTTTCTGTCAACCTCTTCCCGAACCAATTTTCCGGCGTCGGAATCCCAGAACCATACATTGGCAAAACTGGCACCCTGGGCCGGGGCCAAGGATTCGGCATGGTAATAATAATTTTCGGCAAGCTCGTAGAACAACTGTGCGGCGGGAACCTGAAGCATAGCCGGATTGATTTGCCTGATGCTGGCCTGGGCCATTGCACGAAGCTCAGACGAATCATCGTTCTCGACGACATATTTCAGATGAGGCAGTGACTGTGGATAGGCGATCTTGCCCAGAGCAATAATTATCTGGGATTTAATCGGCACATTATCAGTTTGCAATGCCGCAGTAAGGGGCCTGATGGCATCCCTGCCGACCTGCGGAAGCGCCCGGACAATATTCGTCAACTCATTTTCGCGTGAGGGATCCGCCATCGCTTCCAGCATAAACGGGATAGCATATTCACCGGCGTTACGCAATCTTTTGACCGCCGTAAGCCAGCCGCGGTCGGTGCTGTTCAGTCTTCTTACTTCCTCGGCGATAATACGAGGTTCGGTCCGCTCGATGAATCTGCCCTGCTCGATGATGGCAAGAACTTTTCCGCTCAAATCAGCCAATTCGGCGTCAGGTGCTGCTTCGTTTACTCTAAGAAGTATCTGGTAACCCTGTTCGTTTGCCCTGCTAAGCTCAAGCAGTTTAACAGGATCGGGATTGCTCGCAAGGACCGCCTGTGCATGTCCCTTGGCCATATCGAATCGGCCGATCTTCGTATAGTGCAGCAAGTCATTCCAGTTCTCTTCCAGAGTTTGGGCGGAACATGTACTAACACCAAGATATGTAATTGCCAAAATCGCTATGGCTGTTCTTGCTTTTAACATTAAAATATCTCCAAAAAACTCACGTTCGTTTCACCAAAATACCTTCGGCTGCCACTTAGATAAGAATTATCTCAGGCGGCCCTGACCTCCAAATAGCCCTTTTTAAGGCGTTTTTGCTCTTAAAATGCAGACAAAATCAATAATTCACTATATTATTCGTCCGTAGAACTGTATAGTATTACTAAATACCCATTTTGTCAACAAAAAACCATAGCCGGAATAAGGGAATCGGATTTTATTTTAAGCGATTTGTCCCATAATATAGAGGCAACGCTATATGGGCATAAATTCGTTTGAGATTAATGATACTCTTCTTCTTAACCGCGTAGTTTTTCAGCAGGACAAAAGGGCGTTAGCAACCCTCTATCTCAAATACTCTCGGCAAGTCATGTCCTATATCGCCTCTCACGTTGATTCAGTTGCTGATACTGAAGACCTTCTCCATGAGGTGTTCTTACAAATATTGCAGGGAAAAGTCCATTATGAAAGCAGCAAAGGGGTAGAGCCGTACATCCTCGGTATCGCCAGGAACCTAATTCGAAAGTATCAGCACGAGAAAGAAAAATCGCCGCAGACCATTCCTTCTAATTTGCTTAACAGCCTTTTCCCAGGGTATCGAATCCTCAGAAGCATCGATCCCGGGGCAGGAATTTCAGAGCAGTAAATCAAGAAAATTATTGAAATTATCGAGACCAGGCTGCCGCCAAAGGCACGCGAAGCTGTCAGATTGGGATTTGTCAAAGGCCTCAGTTCGAAAGAGGCTGCAAAAAAAGCGCGATGCTCGATAAGTGCTTTCTACAAACGGCTGGAAAGGGCAGAGAAAGCCTTGTGGGAAGCCATAAAAAACGAAAAGAATTATTTTTTTTCTTGATTTTTTCTTGCTTTTATATACGATATCATTAGAAGCGTAATATAGCACAGAACGCAAACTTCCTCGAATTGAATTATTGTTATACCGCACCTGATTTAATGTACTTGAGGTTTGCACGGAGAAAACCTAAGGATATGGAATTCTCCTAAAGAAGTTCCGTATCCATAAACCTCAGGGAAAATGACCATAATATAGGGAGAGTTAAGATGTGCGGGGCGAAAAGATTGGGCCGGCCGGGCATGAGGCTTTCCCGCCGGCAAAGAGGATTTTGGGCACAGCGAATTGGAAAACGCTTTTCTAAAGGGGATGGCTTTACACTCATCGAGCTTTTGGTTGTGATTTCCATCATTGCACTATTAATGGCCATATTAGTGCCCACGCTGCAGCGGGTCAGAAAACAGACAAAAGCGGTTGTCTGTCAATCAAACCTGAGACAATGGGGCACTATGTGGGCGGCGTATACGCAGGACAATGACGGTTATTTCCCGGGCGGGAATCGGACTCCCTTTGATTCTTATTATCATGTGCCTTGGAACTGGTGGGCGTATGAGCGGGGTGGTGAGTGGAATCCGGGCGGCATGCCCGGCATACGGTGCTGCCCTATGGCCACAAAACCTGTGACCGAAGCAGGCCTGGATGAATTCAGGGGCAACATGATTGGCGGAACGTTCTTAGCCTGGGGCAAGTTCGCGGATGAACAGCATACTTACGGCAGCTATGGCATAAACGCATGGGTTTATCAGCCTTACCGGCGTGAGGATGAGTACTATTCATATTACTGGAGAATTGCTCATGTCAGGGGTGCAAGTAATATACCGGTGCACTTGGATAACCACGGAGCGTGTGGCTACCGGTATGATTTTGAGGACCCCCCTCCATTCGACGCCGTGCCTATAGTACTTTACCGGGTGAGCCATGATTTTGGACCCAATTTCTGTATCAACCGGCACGATGGATATGTAAATGGTTTGTTTATGGACTGGTCTGTACGGAAGATCGGACTCAAAGAGTTGTGGACGTTGAAGTGGCATCGCGAGTTCGACACAGCAAATGAATGGACCAAAGCCGGCGGCGCCAAGCCCGAAGACTGGCCGGAGTGGATGAGAAATTTTAAGGACTACTGAGAATCCCATAAATCTTTGCAGCTTCAAGCCGGTTCCTCAATGGTCTTAGCTGAACGCCTTTCGCAGCACTTCCAGGCTTTTGGGGATGGCGGTTTTGTAATCCTCGTTACCTTCGAATTCGAGCGAGACGTAGCCGCGGAAGTTGTGCTTTCGCATAATTGCGGCGATACGCGGATAATCCAAATCGAGAGTGTACCACAAGCCGCCGCCATAGTAGGTCTTTGCCTGCATGAAAACCGTCTGCGGCGCGCACATTTCGAGCTTGTCATAAGGGTCTTCGAGGAAGTTACCCGTATCGAGCAGGATTTCCAACCATGGCGAGTCAATTGCATTTGCGATTCTCAACAATCCTTCTGGAGTTCGAGCCAGGCCCCAGTGGTTCTCCAGACCGAGTATCACGCCGCACTCTTCGGCTTTGGGCAGGCATTTTTCTATGCTGTCGATGACCCACTTGAAGCCGTCCCCTTCGGTGTAGCCCGGCAGAACCGGCTCTATGCCGCGGTTGGCCATCAGCTCATCGAAGCTCTTGATTGTGCCCCAGCGGCCCGTGTTAATTCGCACAATCGGGACGCCCAGCCGGTATGCGATTTCGATTTGCTTGATCGTCAGATCGATATTCTTCTGGCGCCGGTCTTTATCAGGATAGACGTAACCCTGGTGAGTAGACATGCAGCAAAGATCCAGACCGTTGATAAGAGCGTGGCGTTTGATTTTCTGTAAATATGCATTGTCCTCTCTCTCCATCTGAATAAGCAGAAGATCAACGCCGTCGAAGCCCATCCGTGCTGTTTCGTCGATACACGTCTCAATCGGAAGCTTCAGACCTTCCTTAAATCGCCAGAAGGAATACGTCGAGAGAGCAATTGGATTGGGACGATGCGACTCAGCACTACTCTGCCCGGCGAGTGCTTGCGAGCCGGAAGAATAAGAAGTTATTCCAAGAGCGGCAGTCGTCGCAATCGAACGGCTGAGAAATGTTCTACGTTTAATAGGTTCCATAATTTTTATCTCCAAATATTGTTGTTGCTTCAATTTCTAACTTACCGGACAACGGGATGGCTCCCGGCGGCCGATTCGGCCTTTATCTCTGCGGCAATTTGCAGAAACCTCGGTATAGCATGATCAAAGAACTGCTTATAAGCCTCACAAAAGTAGCTTTCCCTGCCATAGTTTTCTTTATCGAACGGCGCCCTGTCCTTCATGCAGCCGCCCCGGCAGATATCCAGATGCCGGCAAACAAGACATTTATTGCATAGATTACTTTTCAATCTGGCAAAATTTCGCTTTTTAGTGCTTGCAGCAAGTTTCTCTATCGGCGTCTCGAAGATATTGCCCAGCCGCCATTTCGGCTCAACGAAAAAGTCACAGCAGAACGCATCGCCGGTATGTTCGATAACGATATATTGGCTGCATTGCCTGTCGAACGTACAGATAGAGTGCCGGCCTGTAACATAATACGACAGCACCGAATCGAAGTCACGAATGCTCAGCTTTCGCGGGCCATGCTCGTACCAGCGGTCAAACAGCCTGCAGAGAAAGTCACCATATTGCTTAGGTGTGATTGAAAAATCCGCAATCTCGTCTGTCGCCGGGTCCACTTCCACACAGGGGATAAACTGTACAAACTTCACGCCCAGCTCAATAAGAAAATCAAACACCTCATCTGGATGATCTACGTTCCTGGCATTTAACAGCGTCAGGGTATTATATTCAACGTTGTACTGCTTGCAATTTTCTATTGCTCGCATCACCCTATCGAACGTCCCGGCACCGGAATGGTCAAGGCGGTAATAGTCGTGAAACTCTTTTGGCCCGTCGATACTGACGCCGACAAGGAACTTGTTTTCGTGCAAAAACCGGCACCAGTTCTCATTTAGCAAAACCGCATTGGTCTGGAGCGAATTACCGACCTCCTGGCCGGAGACGCCGTACTTTTTTTGCAGCTCAACCGCTTTTTTATAAAAGTCCAGACCCATCAGGGTCGGCTCACCCCCTTGCCATGCGAAACCGGCCAGAGGAAAACGAAGCTGCATATAGTCTTTGACGAGCCGCTCCAGCACTTCTTCGTTCATCCGCTGTTTGCCTTGGCCCACCTCCGGCGCCCTGCATTTATAGAAACAATATTTGCAGTCAACATTGCAATCGGAACCGGACGGTTTAATCAACAGGGTAAACGGCTGCATTATTTTCTTAGTCCAGGAAGTATATTCATAGTTATTCTCAAAATTTCATTACAATGATAACAAGAAGGAGCTAATTTCGCCAGACTTTTCTGACAGTCTGCCGTTCTCGTTGTTAATTTTCGATACGCAATCTTATCTTATCAGCCAAGCGGGTGTGTCTGCCGATTGAACCGTTTTTTATGCCGGCTGCGATTTGCATAAATCTCGGCACCGTATAATCGAAAAACTGCTTATAGCTTTCGCAGAAGTAGCTTTCCCGTTCGCCGAGCTTTTCGTTCCAGCGGACCCTGTCTTTCATACAACCGCCCCGGCATATATCGAAATGCCTGCAAACAATGCACTTATCGCACAGCTTTTGCTTGTTGCGGGCAAAGGTTTTCTTTTTGCTGCTGGTGGCAAGTTCAACCAGCGGTGTTTCGAGGATATTACCTAAATGCTACTGAGGCTCAACGAAAAACTCGCAGCAAAAGGAATCACCCGTATGCTCAATAACGACAAAGCCGCCGCATTGTTTGCTGTATGTGCAGATTGTATGCTTGCCCATTACGTAGTGGGTGACTAAAGAGTCGAAACCCGAAACGTCAAAGCCACGAGACATATAATCTTTTACAAGGTTCTCCAGCACCTCATTGCTCATTCGCTGTTTGCCGCAGCCGAATTCGGATGCTCTGTCCTTGTAGAAACAGTATCTACAATCAATGTTGCAATCCGAACCGGACGGTTTTATCAGAAGCGTAAAAGGGCGTGTCACTTTTCAATTGCCTTGTGCTTTTGCAGCCATTTTTTTGCCCACTCTTGGGCTTGTCTGGCCGTTTGGAGTGCACCTTCGAGTTGGGCGATGTACATTTCTTCGGCTAATTGTCCAAGCGCCGGACCAGGTACGGCTCCCAATTGAATTAAGTCGTGGCCGTTTAGCAGCGGCTCGGGTTGTAACTCGATGTCACCAAGCTCTTTTATTCTCTTGCGCAAGGCGATTAGGGCAGCAATACTTTTCCTGCCGTCGCCTTTGGACTTTTGAATCGCCTTTTGCATCTCATAAAGATCCCAAAAATACGGCTGGGCAAGAAGCTTCTTTAATTCCGCTAAAGACATCTGTTCATTGAGCAGGGTGTTCCTGTTTGCTAATAGGAACTTTATATGTTTGTTCCGGTTTCTGCTTAGTTTCAGAAGAGCACAGCACCGAACGGCAAAGTCCGTCTCGAAGCCGGCAAAAAAACTGGCCAGCGCTAAAGCAAAATCGATTTTCCTTCGCAGTTTGCTTAAAATACTAATCGCGGATTTTGCCTGCTCGTCCGCAAATCCAGAGAAAATCACCTTCGCCAAACCGCTTTCTATAAGCATCGACGCTCCCGCAGCACGATTCGGATGAATAAGGATGCCCTCTAATTCCATCGCTATGCGTTCGCCGCTTATATTGATGATTTTCCTTGCGTTTCCGCAAACAGCCTCCCATGTTGACGATTCTATTACAAATCCAAGCTGAGTGGAGAAACGAATCGCCCGCAGCATTCTCAGGTAATCCTCACCGAAACGCTCTGAAGGCTTGCCGATAGTGCGTATTATCCTGTTCCTGAGATCATGCTGCCCATCGACATAATCAATCACTTCTTTTTTCAGCGGATCGTAAAACATCCCGTTAATAGTAAAGTCCCGCCGGCTTGCATCTTCGGCAGCGGTGGTGAATTCGACCAAGCCGGGGTGCCTGCCGTCAGCGTAGCCGGTCTCGGTTCTGAACGTGGCGACCTCGATCTGCTGGTTTTCGATCATAACAATCACTACGCCGAACTGTGCTCCCACTTTCAATGTTCGTTTGAATAATTTTATCACATCCTGGGGCTTTGCATCCGTAGCGACATCATGATCT
>JAFGPJ010000345.1 GCA_016936275.1 Sedimentisphaerales bacterium | reverse complement strand
CTCCAAAAAAGCAAACCGGCTGGAGTCTAAAAGAAGCAACCGGCGATTTGACCGTAGAGGTCAACGATCTCGACATCGAGTCATTGGGGCCGTTCCTCGCGCTGGCCGGCGTTGAAGTTCAGGCCAAAGGTCTCGTTCGCGGGCAGATAAAAGGCCAAATCAAGAACGGCCTAATCGAAAACCTCAACGCCGACGTCAAAGCAAGGGATCTGGACATAACTGGGACGGCATTAAAAGGCGACAGCTTCCGAACCGGCGATCTTGAAATTAACACGGCGCTGAGCCAGGGCAAAGAAACGATTAACATTCAGAGCCTGCAAGTCAAAAGCGAATGGGCCTCGGCTTCGGCCAGCGGTACGCTGCCAACCACGTTCAAGTCCCTCGGCGATTTGCTTGGAGATGATTCGACTACCAACCTGAAGGGCGATTTCAACTGCAACGTCGCGGCGGTCCTGGCCCAGATGCCCAAGACGCTCGGGCTAAAAGAAGGCACTCAAGTGACATCGGGCCAACTTACCGGCAACATAGCGACGGTCACGCAGGCCGGACGAAAACAAATCCGGGCTTCGGCAACGCTCGCCGGATTGGCCGGCACTGTGGAAGGCAAGAAAATCGCCCTGTCGGAGCCGATAAAAACAGAAGCTTCCGTCTCATCGGGCAAGGCCGGCATGAATTTCGACAAAATAGACGTATCGGCCCCATTCGCAAAGATCAATTGCGCCGGCAGCGCCGAAGCAATCCAATACAGCGCCGAAGCGGACCTGACAAAACTCCAGTCGGAATTGGGACAGTTCATAGACATCGGCCCCTACCAGCTCGCCGGCGCGTTTCTGAGTAAAGGACAGGTTTCCATCAAGGACGACAAAATCATCACGACGGGTTCATCGGTCATCAGCAATCTCCGTGTGGACGCCCAGGACGGCAACAGTGTCTCGGAGCCGAAGGCGCAGATAGATTCGGCCGTTGACTTCGACAAAAAGAATAACGTCGTCGCACTGAACTCCGTAACGGCCAGAACAAGTTTCGGCCAAGTCAGCTTAAAAGACGGAGTTGTTCCGCTGAATAAAGACTCGGCACAGTCTCTGCACATGGACGTCTCGGCGAGTAATCTCGACCTGGCAAAGATTAAGCCGTTTGCAGTCATGTTCGGTTCGCTCCCGAAGGACACGCAATTGGCCGGCATCGCTGAATCCGAAGTGAAAGTCACATCTGAAAATGACACTTTCCACATAGTAACTGAAAAAACTAATATCAAAAACATCGAGTTCAGTTCTCCCGGAAAGAAACCTTTTAAGCAGCCGAACGCCTCGATAGTTGCCGATGTTAGCGTAAATCCGACTAACTTTACTTATTCAGGAAAACTTGACCTAGTGTCCGACCAGTTTAAAGTCCACATAAACTTGGCCAATCAGAACAAGGAAAACCTAAACTCAGAACTAAAGGGAAATGCCGATCTGGAATATGACTGGTCGGCTGTCAGCGCTGTAGCTGCACCTTATCTGCCGGAGGACCTAACGCTCCAAGGTAAAAGAAAAGACACTATCACTTTTACCAGCGAATACCCGACCGGCCAAAAGGACAAGCTCATGGCTAATCTCAACGCAAGGGGTAAAGTGGGTTTCGACAAGGCCGGTTATATGGGACTGGATTTCGATTCTACCGATGTTGACATCCAGGTGCAGAACGGCTTGTTGAATATCGCGCCGTTTACGACGACTGTCAATGAGGGACAGTTTAATTTTGCCGGTGGCGCAGATTTCAAACAAAAACCATCACTCTTCAGAGCAGCCAAACCGATGTACATCATAAAGGACGTTAAAATCACCGACGAAATGGTAAAAAAACTTTTAAAATACGTCAACCCAATTTTTGCAGAAGCTGTCAACGTCAGCGGCGTTACGAACTTCAATTGCCAGCAACTGGCCATACCACTAAGTGCCTTAGCGAAGAACAATGCAACCGTAATCGGCACGATCTCGATGAGCCAGGTACGATTGGAATCATCAGATTTATTAGGGCAGATTCTCACTCTATTCGGCGGCAGTGCCCGAGGCACAGTTATAACTATTCACCCGACGAGATTCGTTCTACAGAATGGTGTTCTTCAATACGATGATATGCAAATCGACGTCGGCGACAATCCAGTTAATTTCAAAGGAGCAATCGGCCTCGATAAGAGTCTGGATATGACCGTGACTTTGCCTTATACTACAGCAGGTCGAACAGCAAGGGTAGATAGAGAAACGCGTGGCGCCAGGATCACGCTGCCGCTCAAAGGCACTGTCGACCAGCCACGGCTCGATACAGACAAGCTGCTCGAATTACAGCTAAAGGAACAAGGAGAGGAATTGTTGCGAAGAGGTCTTGAAGAAATATTCAAGTAATAAAAGCAAAAGGTTTTGCCGCTGACAAGCCGAAAAACAATTATCGACAAAAGTGCCCTCCGATTGAAAGGGACAGAGAATGCTGACACTTGAGAAGCTTTTAACAACACCCACGACACAGCTCGGTAAAGCCGGCCGCTTTGTTGTCTTCCAAATCAAACTCTGGTCGCATTGTGCCAGACTATTGAAGCTCAACCGCTCGGGCCAGCAGGCCGCCGCTTTGTCGTATCACACAATCTTCGGAATTGTCCCTTTGGCAATCGTTACGCTTATGATATTTCAGTTGTTTCCATCTTATAGCTACATAGGTGAGAGAGTAAAGAACTTCATATACAATCAGGCCAATTTCACGGCATTCAAGAGCCCTGATCCACTGAACGAAAACTCCGAGGAGACCATAGCTCTTACCGAGCATCTCGATGCTATCGTCGCGCGTTTTTTCGACGAGACAAATAGAGGACAAATCGGTTTTTTCAGCATATTGATCGTGATTTGGGCTGCATTGGCCCTGCTGGCGACGATAGAGAAATCGTTTAACAATATCTGGCACGTCGCGACCGGCAGAAATTTCCTGCATCGGATTATCAGCTACTGGACGTTTTTGACTCTCGGACCGCTGATTCTCGGTACCGGCATATACCTTGTCACGCAATATTCGAAAATCGCGAATATACAGGAAACCGTATTGTCACATATCGCCCCCGCAATCCTGTCCTACTTTGTAGCAACCGCCGCCTTTTTTCTGCTCTACTTTGTTATGCCTAACACCAAAGTCAACTTCAAAGCCGCCGTCTGGGGTGCGACGGTAGCGGCACTTGTCTGGATGGCAGCCAGAAGCATCTTCGGATATTGCATAACGGAATTGGGGCTGTACCGCACGGTTTACGGCGTTATGGCGCTGATTCCAATGACGGTGGTCTGGATTTATATCACCTGGCTGACGGTGCTGTTTGGTCTGCAGTTGACATATACTACCCAGCACTTAAAGAGCCTCGATGCCGCGGAGATCGCCGCCGCAAAAAAAACCGAGGAGCATTTTATAGCCAACGATCTGACCGTTATCAATATTGTCAGAGTAATTGCCGAAGCTTTTCAAGATAATCACGCCCCGGTTCCGCCCGAGGATATATGCGGCAAATTAGATATTCCCGCTGAGTTCGGACAGAAAATTCTCGACCACCTCGTCAACAGCAGACTCATAGCCAGAACATCGGAACCGGAGGAAGGTTTTCTGCCCGCCAGAGACCCGGCTAATATCAAACTGTCCGACATTGCCGAAGCCGCAGCCGCAACCGGCTTTGCTCAACCCGGAACCAACCAGCCGGACAGTTTGCAGCAAATAGCTCAATCCCAGCAAAACATCCTGTC
Source organism: Sedimentisphaerales bacterium (assembly GCA_016936275.1). Lineage (GTDB taxonomy): Bacteria > Planctomycetota > Phycisphaerae > Sedimentisphaerales > Anaerobacaceae > JAFGPJ01. The sequence goes on along the minus strand of JAFGPJ010000345.1, from coordinate 696 downwards.
CCGGCACACGCTGAAAGAAATCCTGAATCCCGAGCAAGAAACAATTGATTCCGGTAAAAAGGAATAACAACATTCGAAAAATCAGTCCTGACGATAAAGGTTCATCTGCTGGAAGTCCAGTATCTCTTGCATCGGGATTGCCGAGCGTAAATACTTTTCATCCAACCTGCCGGCGTCTTTCATTATCTCAATATGATCAATCACCCGGCCGTCAATACCAATGGTATCCATAGTTAGCCGATTGCCTTTGATGTCGAATAAACAGAAATGATGTTTCTTCGTTACGGCGTGAAAAACATTAGGCACAATCCCATGCATGTACGCACCCCCACCACCTGTGGTGATATAGGTTACATAACTTCCATTCGTATCATCCGGCGGAGCGACGGGCGTGAACCGTTCGTACATATGTGAATGACCCGTCAGTACAAAATCGATCCCGGCTCTGGACAGGCCCGGCAGCGCATCAGGATAGCCCCAGGCCGACCAATGACCGCCAACATTAAGGCTCGGCACGTGATAACTGACGAACTTCCACTCGGCGTCACCGGCCTTTGCATCAGCGACAATCAAGTTAAGTTGATTTTCGTCTTTTAATCCTTCAGAGACATTATCGGCGCAGAAATAATGCACCGGCCCGTAATCGAAACCAAAGCTGTTTTTCCTTCCCTCTGGCACCAGCAGTTTTTCAAAATT
>JAFGPJ010000344.1 GCA_016936275.1 Sedimentisphaerales bacterium | reverse complement strand
TTTGTTGATATTTCAGCACTAATTTTTCTGTTGTATTTTCCTATATTAATTTGTAAACTTAACTTCCACTGTTTCATAGAAAAAATAATTACGACGAAGGGTACATGAAGGAGATAAACCATGAGTAATCGAATGAAACGCCGCACATTCCTTAAAAACAGTGCCGCCGCCGGAGCAGGACTGATGATTATAAAATCAGGCATACTCAAGGCCGGCCAGTCGCCGAATGAAAAACTAAATATTGCTGTAATCGGCGTTAGAGGGCGCGGCGGGGCCAACCTGAACGGCGTTAAGGAAGAGAACATTGTTGCCCTTTGTGATGTCAATGCGAATAATCTTGCTGCTGCGGCCAAAGAATTTCCGAGAGCCAAAACATACGAAGACTGGCGTAAATGTCTCGAACAGAAGGACATCGACGCCGTCGTCTGCTCTACGACGGACCACACACACGCCTTCGTCAATGTCTGGGCGATGAATCGCGGCAAGCACGTCTATTGCGAAAAGCCTCTTGCCAATTCGGTCGAAGAAGCGCACATGGTCCGCCAGGCATATCTGAAGAACAAAAACAAAATCGCAACGCAAATGGGCACGCAAATTCATGCCAGCGACAATTACAGGCGGATGGTCGAGCTGATTCGCAACGGGGCAATTGGAACGCCAAGCGAGGCCCGTGTCTGGTGTAGCAGGACGCCAAAAGGCGGGAACTATCTGCCGGAAGTTACACCTGTGCCGGACTATATCAACTGGGACCTGTGGATCGGCCCATCGCCTTTCCATCCATACAATCCTGAATACTTAAAGGGCGGCTGTCTGGGCTGGAACCTTTACTGGGACTTCGGCAGCGGACAGATCGGTGATATGGGCAGTCATATGATAGATATGGCGTATTGGGGGCTGGATTTGAAGCTTCCGACTACTTGTTCCGCCGAAGGTACGGAGCAAAATCCGGACACGTGTCCCCAATGGCTCACGGCCGAATGGGACCACCCGGCAAATGACTGGAGGCCCGCCATCAAGCTGTATTGGTATGACGGCGGTAAAAAACCCGGCATGCCCTCGGAGGCTTTTGACCGCGAGAAGCTGTTCAAAGGCGTGCTCTTCAAAGGGGACAAGGGCTGGCTGCTGGCCGATTACAGTCTCCGGATACTGATGCCCAGACAAAACGCAGGTGATATGACTTATTACAAGTCTCCAAAGCCCGAAGATTTGATTCCGCCATCGCTGGGTCATCATGCCGAATGGATCGCCGCCTGCAAGACGAGCAAGCCGACAACATGCAACTTCGATTACTCGGGCGCTCTGATAGAGAACAACATGCTGGCGTTGGTTGCCTACCGCGTGGGTAAAAAACTCGAATGGGATGCCGAAAACCTCAAGGCCACCAACTGCCCGGAAGCCGACAAGTATATCCGCAAAACATACCGCAGCGGCTGGGTATTGAACGGCTAATTCGTGGCTGCTAATGCGAGACTGATTATTAACTTGATTATGAGAGGAGTATACTTATGTCAGAGAAAATGAATCGCCGTCGTTTCATAAGACAATCTGTTGCGGCCTCTGCTGGAGCAACATTGGGCATGGGAATCGGCAACAAACCTGCTGAAGCAGCAAAATCGACCCGCCAAGGTGCGCTCGACGAAAGCATGAATAGAGGGATGCCGGTGGGCAAAATCGGGAAATTGAAGATCAGCCGATTGATTTCGGGCGGCAACCTAATCAGCGGCTGGTCGCACGCCAGAGATCTAATCTATGTACATGATCTTATGAGACACTACAACACAGACGAAAAAGTAATGGAGACGCTGGAGCTGCTTGAAGAGCATGGAGTCAATACAATCGTCGCCGATCCAAGTGAGCGTCCGTACAGGATTTTCCCAAAATACTGGAATGAACGAGGCGGCAAGATACAATGGATTGCAGAAGGCCATCCGACTCTTAAAGACCTTAAGACCGACATAAAGCAATCCTTGGAGTATGGAGCCTCGGCAATTTATATCCAGGGTGTTATAGGAGACCGATGGCTGCGTAGCGGTCATCTTGATGAGCTTGGGGAGTGTGTTGACTTTATTAAATCAAACGGAGTTCCCGGAGGTATTGGCGCCCACATGCTGGATGTGATTATTGAGTCCGAGCGGCGCAAATATAACGCCGATTTCTATGTGAAGACACTGCACCAGAGCAACTATTGGTCTGCACGAAAACCTAACCAGAATCGGGATGTTGTTGACAACGACGCCGATAACTACTGGTCAATGACACCTGAAAAAACGATAGAATTTATGAATAAGGTGGACAAACCATGGATCGCGTTCAAGATATTGGCAGCCGGCGCGATTCATCCAAGAGAAGGTTTCAAATATGCCTTCGACAACGGCGCAGATTTCATATGCGTCGGGATGTTCGACTTCCAAGTGATAGAAGACTGCCTTATCGCGGTGGACACATTGAAAACAATGGGAACGAGGCAACGTCCATGGAGAGCATAGGATGAGCAAAAGATCTGTGAGTTGCCTTTTTTGGGTGTTGGTTGTTCTACTGCCATTGGTCACGCAGGGTCAGGAGTGGACGCGATTTCGCGGACGAAACGGGCAGGGCATCAGCTATGCCAAGACGATTCCCGTCAAATGGACCGAAGAAGATTACAACTGGAAAATCAAGCTGCCGGGAGGGGGACATTCATCGCCCGTGCTATGGGGCGATAAATTGTTCATAACCAGCGGCGATCAGCAAGCAGGACACAGCATAATTCTCGCTATAAGCGTATCCGACAGCATGACGCTATGGCAGAAAGAATACACGCTTAGTAAATACCGTCCGAACAAGCTCAACAGCTTTGCTTCTGCAACTCCCGCAGTTGACGCCGAAAACGTTTATGTGCTCTTTACAAGCCCCGAAGAGACAATTCTCGCGGCATTGAATCATAAGGGCGATGAAATCTGGAAACGCACGTTCGAAGGTATCCGTTGCCAGCATGGCGCCGGCACCTCACCAATCGTAGTCGATGAAATCGTGGTCTTTACTCACGAGCATGAGGGTGACGGCAAAGATGCAAACAGCGCCTGGTTTGCAATCAATCGCAAGACAGGCCAGACACGCTGGACATTAGAGCGAAAAACCAGTTCCAAGACATCTTACTCGACACCATGCATTTACTCTCCAAAAGCAGGGGGGGAGCAATTGGTCTTCACCAGTCTTGCCCACGGTATGACCAGCGTCGATCCTCTTACGGGGACGGTTGTGTGGGAGATGAATTCGGCATTTATCAGCCGCGTCATCAGCTCACCTGTGATAGCGAACGAATTGTTGATTGGTACCTGCGGTGATTACGGCACCGGCAAGATATTGACAGCGATCCGGCCCGGAACAAGTGACAAATCAGTCCCCCCGGTCGAGGCATACAAGGTTGAAAGTAGCTCCATGCCTTATGTCCCAACTTCCGTAGCTAAAGACGGTTTGCTGTTCACATTTCACGATAAGGGAGACGTCTCATGCCTGCGAAGCGCCAGTGGTGAGAGAATTTGGCAGGAAAAGCCTGCCGGCAGATTCTTCGGCTCGCCGGTCTGGGTGGACGGCAAACTTTACTGCATCACAGTAGATGGCGACGTGGTCGTCGTAAAGGCTGCCGAGACTTGTGAACTTCTGGCGATTAATCCTCTTGGGGAAATGAGCCACTCCACGCCGGCAGTTTCCGGCGGAAGAATGTATCTTCGGACATTCTCTCAACTTTTCAGCGTCGGAGGCGAGAAGTAAACATCGCAAATCCAAACAGAATCTACGGCAGCATGTGGTCTGAGGGTTTCAAGCCTTTTTTTTGCCCGCCCATTCCGATTTTATTGGGCTTGTACTCACCGACAAAGTCGACCTTGCTTTGGGCGGGGATTTTATCTTCCATTTCCAGTGCCCAGTAGCACGCATTAACGAGCAGCCGGCGGAAACCTTCGCTGAAGAAGTCGAACGAATGTCCCATTGTGGTGGTGAATACGCGAGTTGTTTTGCCTCTTTCGCCGGTGTAGGTCTTGGTCCAGGCTACGGGTACCAGCTTCTTGTCGGGATTCGGTTTGTCATCTGGATTCATGCCGGATAACACCTGCCCCATAACCAGCGGCTTGCAGTCACCGGCCAATGTAGTAAGACCGTAAACATCGGACTCGCCCCAGATGTTATCGATACCCCTGGTAATAGACTCGTTTCCGAAACCTTTGATGATCAGGCCGCGTGTGCTTTCCTTTTGATGATATCCATAGTGGTTGACCCATGTCTCGCCGAAGACCTGGCGCCCGTATCCACCGTTAAATTCCCTGTCCTGCCAACTGTACTTGACGTAGGGACTATCTGTATTTTTCCTGTAAAAAAAGGCATGTGTAGAGGTTCTCAGCCCCACGATTGGTTTGCCCGAATTGGTGTAGTCAATTATATGCTTCATCCGTTCATCGGGCAGCTCGCGAAAGCGCAGGAACATTACCATCAGGTCTGCTGTTTGAAGAGCTTCGAGACCTGGTATATTGTCCAGAGTCTGCGGATCAATTTCTCCGGTCTGTTTATTTATGGCGAAAAGTACCGTACATTTGAAGCCGTGATGCACCGTTAATATTTTGGCAAGCTGGGGCATTGAATCTTCCGAGCGGTATTCTTCATCGCCGACAAGAAAGACGATGTGTTTGCCTTTACCCGGCCCTTCCTTGCCTTCGAAAACCACCCACGGCTCGGCCCTGGCTCGTTCACCTAACAGGCACATCAGCGCTGCGATTATCAATACCCAGAATTTAATCGAACATTTCATCTTTCTGGCCTCCTTTCAATCAAAGCTGTTTATAAACATAATGAGCATCCAGGGCCTTCTGAATTTGCATGCCGGCGTCTTTCAGATGAGCTCTTGTGTATGGATCAATATCTGCCATTTGCGTATCCGATATGTGGCCGATCCTGTTTTCTTTTATGTAGCGGAGTTTTTCCATGACCAGATTGGCAATGGGCTTATACGCAGCCGTTCCGAAATAATCCGACTTGCTCAGATCTATCAGAAGTTCGAGATGCTCACGTTGCAGATTTCGCCGGAGGCTTGAAATCATCGGTTCGCGCGCCGTGTATTTTTTGGAG
>JAFGPJ010000050.1 GCA_016936275.1 Sedimentisphaerales bacterium | reverse complement strand
TATATCCCCTTTCACACCTTCAGGTAAAAAAACGGGCAGAAATTCTGTCAGTGGGATTTCCTATCCTCGTCTTATTACCGCACAATTTCCGTTAATATATCGGTACAAGCCCTTGTCAAGTTAACCCAAAAAACGAATACGGCTCGTTTCAAAAGTGATAAATTTCACATATAAAGACCGATAAAAACCAAAGTCTGCATATCCTTATGAATAATTAAGACGTACATCAAGTCAATTTGATGCCGTTGCAGGACCTATAAAAAGCGGCGTAAAAGGATTTATACACCCTTCTCCTTTTCAGCGCCCCGGAGGCTGCCAAACATCTGATAATTATACACCTTTCGGGACCGTCAATCAAGGGAAAAATGACCGTTTCGGTAGCCCAGACATGTATTTAAAATATCATAACAACCCTATAGACCGGTAAAAAAATAATCTTAAAAAATCCATAAATGACATCTTGACATTAAGACGTTATAATGTTATGGTACCATTAACGAGGTGATAATATGAAGCCCAATATAAAAAGAACAACTGTTTATCTGGATTCTGATTTACATCACGCACTACGTATAAAAGCTGCAGAAACGGAACATTCTATGTCCGAACTGGTTCAGGAAGCGATCAAAATTTCCTTAGCAGAGGATTCCATCGACCTGGCTGCTTTCGAGCAGCGGAAAAAAGAGTCAAGCCTGCCATTCGAGGATGTTTTGAAAAAGCTCGGAAAAAATGGCAAAATATAGAATAACCATCAAAAAATCCGCTGTAAAAGAGTTGGAAGCCCTACCAAAGAAAGACTTGCAAAGAATCATTAAACACATTCAATCACTTTCTGAAAACCCGAGACATTATGGCTCGCAGAAACTCTCAGGAAAGCAGCAATACCGTATTCGCCAGGGTGATTACAGAATAGTCTATTCTATTGAAGACAAAGAATCGCTGATTGATATATTCAAAATCGGCCACAGACGGGAAATCTACCGTCCTTGATCACAGCTATACCAACCCAGAGAACTATTTTTTGTTTCTTGTTCATTATAGCATCGCATGAGAGTTAGTTATATTACTATTTACTAAACGGGACTGAAATCTCACCAATCGCTCTTGTCGTCAGGCCGGTTAGGCGAATATCATCACCAAATCTTTTCATATCAACATAATGTAAGCCAATAGCCTGTGTCAATTCAGCCATCTGCTCGGTTATATCGGCGCAGCCCTGTGCCCCCAGTATCTTCGGCGCAATATATACAATAATCTCATCGGCAAGTCCTTCTTTTAGAAACGAAGTCAATACCTTCGGCCCGCCTTCTACGAGTAAGTGCCCAATACCACGCTTACTTAACTCATCGATTAGAAAATGAAGATAAGAGCCTCCCTGCGTTTGCGGGTAAATAAGCACCTCACCGCACTTTTTGGTAATCTTTTCTGCGATTTTCGGTCTCGCCTGGACTGCACCTTCTCTGGTGTATACCAGCAAAGGATGTCTCTTGGCAGTATTAATCAATTTACTATCCGGAGGAATCCTGAGCTGGCCGTCTAAAACTATCCTGGTTGCTTTTTTGCCCCTGCTCGGACGGGCTGTCAATAACGGGTCATCGGCAATAACAGTATTTACACCTACCAATATACCAGCGGCACGCCGGCGTAATTTATGTACATCTTTCCTGCTCTTTTCACCTGAAATCCAATTACTCCCCGAAATCCTGGGCCCGGTTATAGCCAGCTTACCGTCAATACTCTGCGCCCATTTCAATGTCACCCAGCACTTGCCGGTAGATGCATATTTAATAAATGGCGCATTCAGTAATCTGGCTTCTGTTTCGCATATACCGACCTGAACCTCGATCCCCGATTTACGCAATTGTTCGATACCCTTACCGCAGGCGTGCTCGGATGGGTCAATCATTGCTACAAATACTTTCGCCGGTCCGGCGGAAATTATGGCCTGTGTGCAGGGCCCCGTCTTGCCCCGATGGCAACACGGCTCCAAAGTGACATACATCCGAGCAACGCGAGGGTCATTGCCCGACTTCTTGCAATCTTCCAGAGCATTTATTTCCGCATGAGGCCCGCCGAACTTCCTATGCCGGCCTTTGCCGATAACCTTACCGCCTTTAACGATGACACAACCAACAGCCGGATTCGGTTCAACTGAACCTATACCACGCCTCGCCAATCTCAAAGCAGACCCCATTATTCTTTCGTCCTGATTCACAACAGCTCCAGAAATTGCTTTTCATCTATGACTTTAACATCGAGCTTTTTTGCTTTATCAAGCTTACTTCCCGGATTATCACCAGCCAGCACAAAATCGGTTTTCTTACTCACGCTGGATGACGATTTTCCCCCCGCCTGCCGTATCGCCTGCTCTATCTGTTGCCGTGTAAACTTCTCCAGAGTACCTGTAACCACAATAGTTTTACCAGCTAATTTACTCGAACGTCTGGTCTTTGGCTTTTCCGGCTTTACTCCGGCAGCTAATAACTCGTCAATAACCTGCTTATTCTTCAAATCGCGAAAATATTCGTATACACTCTTGGCCATTGTCGGCCCGACTTGGTCAATATCCGCAAGTTCCTCCTGCGTTGCCTCCATTAGCTTATCGAGTGAACCAAAATACTCAGCTAACACCTGCGCGGTCTGGCCGCCTATGTGCCGAATGCCAAGGCTGGCGACTAGCCGCCATAATGGCCTTTTTTTGCTTGCCTCTATGGCCTTTATTACGTTATCTGCACTTTTTTCAGCCATCCGTTCTAGTTCAATCAAGTCCGATTGTTCTAACTTATATAGGTCTGCGAAATTCTTTACCAAACCTTCCTCAACTAATTGGTCGATCAGTGCCGAACCAAGATTCTCGATATCCATCTGCCCGCGCCCAGCAAAATACTTCAGGCGTTCTTTAAGCTGACCAGTACAATCCGGATTAAGACATCGGATATAAACACCATCTTCATCTTTGGCAACCGCCGAGCCGCAATTCGGACATTCGTCTGGTCTCTTGAAGGATTTCATACCGGATGGTCTCAATTCCTTTTTAACTTCAACTACCTGAGGTATTATCTCTCCGGCCTTTTCAATCACTACAGAATCGCCGCTCCGCACATCAAGTTTTGCAAGCATGTCAAAATTATGCAGACTTGCACGTTTAACTGTTGTCCCTGCCAATAACACCGGTGTAAGATTCGCCACAGGCGTTAAAATACCGCTCTTTCCAACCTGCACCTCGATTGACTCAACCTTAGTCTCGGCCTGCTCGGCGGCAAATTTATATGATATACACCACCTTGGCGCCCTGCCTGTAGCTCCCAATATATCCTGCTGGTCGAAACGATTGACTTTTACCACCATCCCGTCAATCTGATAATCCAGTGTAAGACGTTTTTCATTCCAGCTATTACAAATCTCTATCACTTCGTCTATGTCTTTTCCCTTTTTTACATGAGGATTAACAGGTAATCCGGTTTTTTTGAACCTCTGAAGTGTCTGGTAATGATTTTCTGCCAATGGCTCGGAAACCTCACCCGTGGCATAAGCAAAAAACGAAAGATTCCTCGATGCGGTAATTCGAGCATCCAGAAGTTTCAACGAACCTGCGGTCGAATTTCGTGGATTAGCGAATACTGGTTCACCCGCTTCGACTCGAACCTTGTTTAATTCGGCAAAAGCACTCGTGGGCATATATACCTCACCGCGAGCTTCGAGTACGGCCGGAATTCCGTCACCTCTTAATACTAAGGGGATAGCCTTTATTGTTCGCACATTGGCAGTCACGTCATCACCAACCCGGCCGTCACCACGGGTAGCCGCAGTGACAAGAAGACCGTCTTCATAACGAAGACTTATAGCTACTCCGTCTATTTTCAGTTCAACTACGTAATCATAATCCATCCCCTCAAGCTGCTTGCGTACCCTTTCGTCGAATGCCCTCAGCTCATCGGCGTTATATGTATTGTCCATGCTTAACATGGGCATCGCATGTCTTACAGTCTTAAAACCTTCAAGCGGCTGACCGGAAACACGCTTGGTCGGCGAATCGAATGTTATTAACTGCGGGTTCTCCTGTTCCAGCTTCTTAAGATCGGCAAAAAGTTTATCGTATTGCCGGTCGCTTATTTCAGGCTGATTGAGTACGTAATAAAGATAATCGTGCTCACGAATCTTTTCTCGTAACTTCTCAATTTGTTTTTCTATTTCTCTTGCCATAAAATCTCAAAAACAGCGGCCGGTCTCCTTCTTTTTACAGACATCCTGACCACATCGATAGCATATCTCGTTCTTCAACGGCTTGCCGTCCAGAAAATCTCTGATATTCTCAAGAGTCGTCCGGGCGATATTCTGCATGGCTTCACGGGTAAAAAATCCCTGGTGGGATGTAATTAACACATTGCTGAACGTCAGAAGTCTCGCCAGCACGTCGTCATCTAAAACCTGCGTGGAAAAATCCTCGAAAAAATATTCACTCTCTTCTTCATATACATCAAGCCCCGCGGCACCAACCTTGCCGCTCTTTAAAGCATCTATTAAAGCTTTGGCATTTATTAATCCACCCCGGCCCGTGTTGACAATCATCACTCCATCCTTCATCTTGCCAAGGCTTTCCTCATCGATGATATGATAAGTATCGTGCGTAAGCGGACAATGCAAAGAGATAACATCCGACTTAACATAAAGTTCTTCAAGGTCAACGTACTCCACTTTCGTCGTCTTTGCAAATTCCTGGTCGGGATAAGGGTCATATACCAGAACCCACATATCGAATCCGCGCAGAATTTTAGCAGCTATCTTTCCGATTTTACCGGTGCCGATTATACCGGCAGTCTTACCCGCCATATCGAAACCCATGAATCCTCCGATCGAAAAGTTACCATCCCGCGTTCGGTAGTATGCCTTATGGGTCTTGCGATTGAGACTAAGTATCAAAGCTACGGCATGTTCGGCCACCGCGTATGGGGAGTATTCCGGCACACGGACAACACGCATCATACGATAAGCAGCCCTGAGATCGACATTATTATACCCCGCGCAGCGAAGAGCAATAAGTTCAACATTCAGACTTTTTAGCTTATTAATTACATCCGTCGATAGTCTGTCATTCACAAATGCGCAAACGATTCGGCAGCCATCTGCAAGAGGCACTGTTTCGATTTTCAGACGGTTCTCAAAGTAACGGAAATTGTAACTATATCCGTCTGCGTTAATCGCATCGAAAAATTCGCGATCGTATGGCTTCGTATCGAAAAAAGCTATAGATACAGATTCACTCATATCAAATATCATCCCTGTCTTTTAAATATTTTGGTATTTTACTTGTCTGTCCGTGTTAAATAATCCAATTTATATGCTCTTTTGGCCTGTTTTGCAAGCACCATCAATTACTAATACGTATACGGAAATAAGATAGGTCTAATCTCGAACACCACTTTCCGGCTAAAATTAAGATTTATTATAGTTTAGGGAATTTATTAAAACATTATTTGACAAAACCGGATTTTTTTGGATAATACCCTGAAATTTTCTATAATAGTGGCTATTAAAGCCGATGTATTGTTTTACTATTCCCCGATAGCTCAATCGGTAGAGCGAGCGGCTGTTAACCGCTAGGTTGTAGGTTCGAGTCCTACTCGGGGAGCCAAAATCAATCCGACGGAATTTGCCGTCGGCTCAAGTTAACGGAAACGCCCGACCAGGCAACTGGCCGGGCGTTTTCATATCCCTATGCCGTCAAAGGGTTACGGCGTTTCCGCCACCTGCCCCTGCGCTCTCTATTCCGCAGGCGAGATTCCGGGGTCCGAAAGCAACCATGACGGTTGCTCCCGTTGGCCGAAAAAACGGCCGCGAACTCTCGGACTCTCTCGTGAACAGACCGAGCCGGGTTAACAGCCGGGTTGCTTTCGGGACCAGCAGTGTTTTCGAACTCTGCGCCGCGTATCACGGATGGCGGCACCTCTGGGCAGTATGTGCTTGATGAATATCGCGTGTTGCAAGTAAAATGGCGGGACTTATGAAGCTTACAATCATCGTGCCGACATTCCAGGAGGTTGAGAACCTTCCGTTCCTTATACCTCGGGTGGCGAGTGTTCTCGCCGACGCCGGGCTGCAGGGAGAGATTCTCATTGTCGACGATGACAGTCGCGATGGTACAGTCGAGCTTTGCCGACGGATGGCAGCGGAATATCCGATCCGACTTATGGTTCGGGAGCGGGAGCGCGGGCTATCCAGCGCGGTTGTACACGGGATGCGGCACGCCCAAGGTGACGTATTCGTTGTCATGGACGCCGATCTGTCGCATCCGCCGGAGAAAATTCCCGAACTGGTCGCGGCGTTGGACAATGAAGACGCAGATTTTGCCATTGGCAGCCGGTATGTCCCCGGGGGACGGGCAGACGAGAACTGGGGAGTTCTCCGACGGTTGAACTCCAAGATCGCCACCCTCCTGGCCCGTCCGTTGACTTCCGCCCGAGATCCGATGGCCGGATTCTTCGCAATCCGGCGCGAGACGTTTCTGCAGGCAGATGCGCTGGACCCCATTGGTTACAAGATCGGTTTGGAACTCATGGTCAAGTGCGGTTGTGAAAAGGTGCAGGAAGTTCCAATTCACTTCCGGGATCGCAGACTCGGGACAAGCAAGCTGAGCTTTCGCGAACAGATCAACTACCTGGTGCATCTCCTGCGACTCTTTGATTATCGATTCGAGCACTTGAGTTGTCCGGTCAAGTTTTGCCTGGTGGGAGCTACCGGCCTTGGTGTTGACCTGGTCATGTTCACCGTACTGCTCGGTTTCCTGCCCCTGTTTATCGCCCGCGCCCTGGCGATCTGGATTGCCATGAGCTGGAATTTCGTTTTTAACCGGCAGTTCACCTTCAGGACCGACCGCCACCACCGGGGGCTGAAGCAATATGGCCTCTTCTGCGCGAGTTGCCTGGGGGGTGCCGTCGTCAGTTGGGGTGTAAGCGTGGGTCTCAGTCATCAAACCGTGTTCTTTGGCGGTCATCCCCTGCTTGCCGCAGTCTTGGGAGTTGTCGCGGGAACCGGTCTAAATTACCTCTTCAGCCGTCACGTCACATTCCGGTTGAATCCCTCACAGATAGACAATGCAACCGCGTGCAGGCATGCGACAGCGGAAATTAGTGCCAGGAAGCATAATGCGATGACAACGACTTCTACTGGATTGAGGGCGTCTTTGGACTCCTTCGCAAAGGTCGCGGGCTGGAGAACAACGCGAAACCCAATACTGCTGGTCGGCCTGCTGCTTGGCGTGATGCTGGGTTTGCGCCTGCTGGCGATGGCCTTGGTCCCGCTGATTCCCGAAGAGGCGTATTACTGGATGTACAGTCAGCATCCGAATCTGAGCTACTACGACCACCCACCGATGGTCGCGTGGGTCATTGGGCTGGGGACGTCGATCTTCGGCGACACCGAATTCGGGGTGCGTATTGTCGGCAACCTGATGATGCTCGGGGCAAGCCTGCTCATGTACCTCTTCGCTCGTGAGTGGTTCAGTCGTGCGGCGGGAGTGATAGCAGCACTGGCTCTGCAAATCCTTCCCGTGTACTTTGGCGTCGGTTTTATCGCCACAATGGACTCGGCGCTGATCTTCTTCTGGATGTTTTGCCTGGTCGGCATCACGGCAGCCTTGAGACGGGACCGGGCCTGGGGCTGGTACGTGGCTGGCTTCGCCCTTGGCGCAGCTATGCTCAGTAAGTACACGGGGGTGTTTCTGGCGGCGGGAGCTGTCCTATCCGTCATCGCCTACCAGCCATGGCGGCGGCACCTGCGAACCATTCACCCATACATCGCATTGCTGCTCGCCGCAGCCCTGTTCAGCCCTGTCCTCATTTGGAATGCCCAGCACGATTGGGCCAGCATCCGATTTCAATTCCTTGACCGTTTTGGCGACAAGCCTCTCAATCTCAAGACGATTGGCATTTTCATCGGAATTCTAATTGCGGTCGCGACGCCGATGGTGCTGTGGTTGTATCTGTCTTCCTTGCCCCGGCTGATGAAGACGCGTCGATTGCTCACCGCGCGATGGCTTGTCGTCCTCTCATTCAGCACTCCTTTGTTGCTGGTCATGGCGTACAAGTCTCTGCGCTACGAGATTCATATCAACTGGATGCTACCGGCGCTGCTGAGTATGTTTCCCGCCGTCTCGCAGATGTTTATCGCTCAATTGCGCAGGCTGCGGACCGATCTCGATCGGCGGCATTGGGCGCGACAGCTCACCTGGACTGGAACGATCTGCCTTGTCATCAACATTGCAATGCCTGCGTACTTACTCGTCCTGCAACCGCATCTGCATTTCATCTCTGCGTTTGGGCCTTGGGAACGGCTGGCACGGCTGGTAGAGCCGTATGAGGACCGCCTCGAAGCGGAAACCGGGCGCGAACCGCTCATGGTCGCCGATGGCAAGTACCGCCTCAGCAGCGTGCTGGCGTTCTATCGCAAACCGATTGAGCATGACGTGAATGCGACCGATTACACGACCAGTCAATGGATTCTGGGCGGCGAGGGATTGGGTTATGAATACTGGAGTCAGCGCAATGACTGGGCTGGGTTCGATTGTATCTACGTCACAGATGACAAGGATATCGACGTTCTCACCCAACTCCAACTCAGAGAGCATTTCGCATCAGTCGAACTGGTGGAGGACGCGCGCATGCTGAACTTGGGACGTAAAAGGTATTCTCTTGCAATATGCCGGGGGTTCAGAACGGAGAGAACAATGACATCACGCATGTCGACTTTGGCGGGTCGTTGGAATTATGCCTGGACAAACCGGTAGATATGGAATGGCTTTGGCTGACATCGCTGGCTCTGGTTGCCGGGGTGCTCTCGGCGTTGACCGGTTTCGGCGGGGCAGCGATTCTGCTGCCCGCGCTGGTGCTGCTGCTCGGGCCGCGCGACGCCGTGGTCACGTTGACCGTGGCCCAGCTCTGCGGCAACCTCAGCCGCGTCTGGTTCAACCGAACCGAGTTGGATTGGCGCGTGGTGCGATGGTTTGCATTCGGGGCGGTTCCCGCGTCCGTGGCGGGAGGATTGCTCTTCGCCACGGCCCCACTCCGCGTGTTGACCGTGGTGCTTGGCGTCGCGCTGATCGGCATGGTCGTCGGCAGGCGACTGATGCGACGCGGCTACCCCAAGCTTGGGCGGCGCGGCTTTGCGGGGCTGGGGGCGGGCGTGGGCACCGTCTCGGCTCTGGTCGGAACCGCTGGACCAATTGCGGCCCCGTTCTTCCTCGGTTACGGATTGGTGCGCGGCGCGTACATCGGCACCGAAGCTGCCACCGCGGTCATCATGCATCTGGTCAAGTCGGCCGTATACGGCGCGACCGATGTCATGGATTTGCGGACCATCGGCATCGGCCTGCTGCTGGGGCTGGTGCTCCTGGTGGGCGCGTACATCGGCAAGCGGATCGTTGACCGCACGCCCGAGCGGGTATTCGTCGTTCTGGTGGAGCTGGCGCTGATCGCCGCTGGCATCCGCTTGATCTGGGCGGCCTGACCCTTCTGCGAGCCTCCGACCTCGACCCATTGCCGGGTTAACAGCCGGGTTGCTTTCGGGACCAGCAGCGTTTTCGGACTCCTAGGCGAACAGACGAACGTCCAGAGCGGTTTGGTTCAGTTTCCCGCAGCCTTGATCGTATCGCTGAGCCACCAGGAGGCGATACTGAAGTAGATCAGGACACCTCCAATGTCAGCGATGGACGTGATCAAAGGAGCGCTGGCTGTGGCGGGATCGAGCTTGAAGCGGGTCAGCAGGAACGGCAGACTCATGCCAACCAGACTCCCGAACAGAACCGTGCAGACCATGGTCAATCCCACGGGAACGATGATCTGCGGGGCCCGAAATCCCGCCACAAGCATGACGCCCAGCCCCATCGTTACGCCCAGCAACAGCGATGTGACGAATTCTTTGCGGAGCAGGCTGAACCAGTCCCGCAGTCGCACGTCGCCCACCGCCAGAGCACGGACCATGAGTGTTGCCGCCTGAGAACCGGCGTTGCCGCCCGAGTCGATCAGAAGGGGCAGAAAGAACACCAGCGAGGCCACCGCGACAATGGTATCCTCGAAATAAGCGATGCCCGCGCCCGAGAAGACGTTCATGAAGACCAGCACCAACAGCCATGGCAGACGTGCGCGATAGAGCAGCGCCAATCCCGCATCCTTGAGGTTCACGCCGATCAAGGACGTACCACCGATCTTGTGGAAATCGGTCGTCGCTTCCGCTTCCTGCACGTCCATCACGTCATCGACCGTCACGATGCCGACCAGCCTCTGGTCGCCGTTGATGACCGGCAGAGCCAAGAGGTCATACTTCTCAATCTGATGCGCCACCGCCTCCTGGTCGTCGTCCGTCTTGGCGCTGATGACCTCCTGGTGCATCACGTCCCGCACGAGTTGCGATGGCTTGGCGAGAATCAGGTCCTTGAGCGAAACGAAGCCGATCAGGCGATGTTCGCCATCCACAACGTAGATGTAATAGACCGTCTCGCGGGTCGGGGCCTGAACGCGAACCTGCTCCAGGGATTGGGCTACCGTTATGTCAGGGCGCAGCGTGGCGTAGTCGCTGCTCATCAACGCACCGGCTGTGCCCTCGGCGTAGCTGGTGAGCTTTCGGATGTCCTCGCGCTCGGCACGGGCGACCAGGGGCAGTATCTGCTCGGCAACTTGTGGATCGAGCCGCTGCACGAGGTCCGCCCGCTCGTCGTGGGGCAGTTCCTCGAGCATCCGGGCCATGGCCTGGCGGTTTGCGCCGCTGGCCAACTGGACCTGCCGGTCGAGGTCGAAGTGCGAGAAGATTCCCGCTGACTGCTGCTGCGGGATCGCGGAGAGGAAGCGCCACACGTCGCCGTCATCCAGCGCGGCAACGAAGTCGGCCATCTCGGCCGGGTGGACGGCTTCCACCGCTTCCTGCAGCTTCGCGGTGTCGCCGGTATTGATCAGTTCCAGCAGTTCGGGCGCGAGAATAGGGTTGGTCATGACTGCCTTCCTTTCTGTCCAAAGGCGGGGCCGCGTGCGCGGAACGGACAGGCCCAGAAGGCAGCCGGAGGGCGGGAGGCGAGGTTAGACC
>JAFGPJ010000343.1 GCA_016936275.1 Sedimentisphaerales bacterium | reverse complement strand
TCATCCACATAATCAATCTCCTTCAAAAAGATTAATAAAAGAATTATTGATATATTTCGATGTATGATGGCGTATATACACAACCTCCAGCCTTCTCGACAGACAATATGACAACGACATCTAAATGCTTATAAAACCTGATATTAATTATTCTATCTATAGTATCTCGTGTCTTTGCCAAAATAATTAGTCCATCCTTTTTATACCGCTCGGAAGTGTCAGAAGTGAGATGAAAAATGGAATACCGGCAAGATTTTTGCTTTCATCTCCGGCGAAATGCGAGGTTATAATGATTGCCTGCAGGCTTAAAAACAAGCATTTAAAAATATTATCCGAACACAACTATCCCAGGCCTAACATCTTATTAAACCTAAACTTACCTAAAATTATCTATGGCATCCTACACGCCATTTTCGCGTTCTTTGCGACTACTTTGTGTTGGACAAAGAGATATAGATTGTTGGTTTATTCGATAGCTTTTGGGCCTTGGAATCAACGTGCCAGACGCGTGGCACAATGGCCCCAGACTATGGAAATCAACGCAATAGCGGAAAAAGTCGTTTTTATAAGATTCTCCTTTAGTCTTTGAAAAGCAGTGGAGCTAATTCGTGCAAACTCCGTCGCCAGGACTGGAACTCGTGTGCCGTATCCGGGGAGACGTAGAAAACGCTGTTAATACCGGCTTGTTTCAACGCTTCGGCGTTCACCCTGGGATCGCCGCCAAAGGGACCGCGTCCGCCGCCTCTGCGGTTCTCAAGCTCACGGCTGCCGTAGCTAACGAATACCAGCTTAACCTTTTCCTTGAGACCGGGCGTGTTGTTAACATCTTCCGGGGAGATGGACCCGCCGCTTAACAGGCCAATGTGCGAGAACTTATCGAGATTCTTCAGGGTAATCGTCCTGGTCTCCATGCCGCCCATGGACAGGCCTGCCATGGCCCGGTTGGGTTGATCGGAGAGCGTACGGAAGTTGGCATCGATGTAGGGTATCAGCTCATCGACGAGAACCGTCTGGAAGGGACCGATATCGAAATTCCTAAGGCCGCCGATCCGTACGTTGTTCGTCATGCCGTAGGTCATTACGATGAGGAAGGGCCTGGTCTTGGCTTCGGCGATGAGGTTGTCCATGATCAGGTTGGCGCAGCCCTGGTTGTGCCAGGCGGTTTCATCCTCACCCCAGCCGTGCTGCAGATAAAGTACCGGATATCGTTTGGTCATGTCCTTGTCGTAGTCGGGCGGCGTGTACACAAAGGCGCGGCGTGAAGTGTTGGTGCTCTTCGACGGAAACAGAATCTGCTGCACTCGGCCGTGGGGAACATCCTTGAGGGCGTAGAAATCCTGGTCATGAGCGGGAATTTCGATGCCGCTTTCCCAGCGAGTAGAACCGTAGAAGTTCAAGGTGCCGGGGTCGTTAAACGTACCCCCGTCAATCGTGAGATGGTAGTAGTGGAAACCTTCATCCTGCGGACCTGCCGTGGTGCCCACCCAGGAGCCATCCTCGGATTTTGTGAGGGGGGTGCCCCCGCGTCCGCCCAGGCTCACAGTGACGCTTTGGGCCTGGGGCGCCACAATTCGAAAACGAGCATAGCCCTGGGAGTTCACCTGCGGATACTCCTGGCCAGGTTGGTTCAACGTCGAGGGTTTGAAGTCTTCCGTAACAGTAGGCTGGCTTGCCTGCACCAGAGACAGCGAACCTGACAGAATTAGCAGCAGTACAAGTGTAGTTAGGTTACGTTTCATAGTCATTCTCCTTTAGTCCTTAAGCACCATCTATTTATATAATACCGCTAACAAAAGTCAGAAGTGAGATAAAAAATGGAATACCGGCAAGATTTTCCATCTCGACGGTGGTGAAGTTCGCGGGTACAATCCAAAATGATTATCCATTGCAAACAGTCGCGGAGCGGATTTCCTCATGGATTAAATGCAATTCGAACATGGTCGGGGAGCCATCAGGAACGCGAGCACGGTCTTTTTCTCATTTTTTGCATTTTTTATATCTCACTTCGCTGTTTTCGCCGGTAAATTATGAGAAAGTAACCAAAATAGCATGGATTTGATATGGATCGGGATAAGCGCACTTTGGAGTTCCTGAAACTCTTCGTACGACATCAGCAGGAAATATATGCCTATATTCTTACTTTGGTGCCTCACTTGCACGATGCGGACGATTTGTTCCAGGATGGGATGGTCGTGATGTGGCAGAAGTTCGATCAGTTCCAGCCAGGCACAAACTTCGCGGCCTGGGGCGTCCGAATTATGCGCTTTCAGATTCTGGATTACCGCCGAAACCTGGCCCGCAATAAACAAGTTTTGATGGAGAATTCATTGTTTGAGGCGCTGATGGACCACATGCCTAATATTCAGGACGAAGCAGCCGCGCGTATAGAAGCCTTGCGCAAATGTCTGACCATTTTGGATGATCGGGCCAAGCGAATCATCAAAATGCGCTACGAGCGCAACATTTCGGTGGAGAAGATCGCCTCGTACCTGAAGCTATCACGCCGCCACGTCTATCATGTTCTCGGCCAAATTAACAGCGCGCTGCTGAGATGTATGCGAAGGACATTGGCAGAAGGGAACTATCCGATATGAGTAAGCCTCCTTTCCCAGATATGGACGAGCTCTTGCAGCGTATGCTGGACGATCAGATTCAGCCTGAAGAGATTGAGCGTCTTCAGAAAGCAATGCGTGAGGATCCCCAGGTGCGGGATTACTATGTTGATAGCATGTTAGTCTGTGCCGTGATCAGGCGTTCCAGTCACGTGACAGGGGAATTGTCTGAGTCGGGTCTGATCCAGGCGCTTTCGGACGATGGAAATCAGGGTGGTTCCAGACACTTTGTGCGACATCTCTATTCTATTGCGGCGATCCTGATACTTGGAATCTTGATACTTACTTTTCTGAGCTTGTTCCGGCATAAGGCTCAGGGCCCGGCAATCGGCAGACTTGCCGATGCTTATGAGGCTAAATGGGCAGGGGCTCATCCGCGTCCAGGTGAACTACTGTACATAGGTCCTTATGATTTACGTGATGGTGTGGCAAAAATGGTATTGGACCAAGGAACGAGCCTACTGCTTGAAGCACCTTGCCGGGTCGAACTGACGAATGTTGGTGAAGTGACTCTGAGAAGCGGTAGATTTGTTGCGGCATCTACGCATATAAAGAATTTTAGAGTGCGAACATCCACAGCCCTGATCACGGACTTGGGCACAGAATTTGGAGTGATCGCGCATTCCGGTGGAAGCATCGAGGCCCATGTTCTGAAAGGTCGTATCAGCATAGCTCTCGATCCGAACAGAGCGGGTAAGCCGACATCGCTGGTTGTGAATGAAGGGCAAGCCACTATAGTTGACGCAACCGGACGTACTGTTCAAAGTGGATTAGCTGCCCAGGCGGATATTTTCCTCCTTCAATTGCCATTGTCCAGCCAGCCCGCCAGTCAGTCGGGACGGTTGAACCTGGCAGATATCGTGGGCGGAGGCAACGGCCGTGGCACCGGCACATTGGAACAGGGCATCGACTTGACCACCGGGTGGATATTCCGACATCCGACTGCCGAGAACCAGTGGGCTCGACGAAACGAATTCAAGCCTGTGGCAGAATTCCGTGGGATCGATGGTGTGTTTGTTCCCAACAGAACCCTGGGACCGGTGGTCATCAGCTCTACCGGATTGATCTTCTCACAGTGTCCTGAGACACATGGAAGTTACTATGGTGGCCCCGTCAACAGTGGCAAATTCTTTGACCTTCTAAGTCGACAATTCCATACGGCCCGGCTCAATGGCGTCAGTTTCGGCACATCCAGACATCCGGCTCTGAGTCTCCATCCCAATGCAGGTATCACTTTCGATTTGGAACAGATTCGGCAGGACAATCCAAATATTCAGATTGACCGGTTTACCGCCGCGTGCAGTATCCTAAAGGACTTGCCTCAATCCAGATATAGCTCCACCGATGTTTGGGTTCTTCTGGATGGTGTCGTTTATCTTCACCTGAATTATCCTATGGAACGGTACATCATTGAGGAGGTAGACGTACCGATACCGGCCCAAACAAGATTCCTGACGCTGGTCACAACCTGCTCCGGGCGCCCGGACTATTCTTGGATCTTCTTCGGCGATCCTTTCTTGGAGCCGGCAGCCACAATCCAGTAAAATTCTACTCCTTGACAGAGCAAAGTTTTTCGTTTATCGATTGTATTAAGCTTCGGTGGACTGGCATGTTTTTTGAGGTGTAGTATGATGAGATTATATCGATCTAAATTATTCCTAATCCTCTTGTTTGTTTTTCCTTCGTTGAGCCAGTTTGTATTGACCCGCTTTTAAGGAGCATTTTCATGCAACGTCTACTATATCTTTTAGGAATTGTGAGTCTGGTCACTCTGAACGCTTGCGATATCACAGGTGGTCAATTGGTATCTGCCGGAACCTCCGGGGCGGCAAAATCCTGGACTGCCGACAATGGTAACGGTACCTACTCCAATCCACTTTTCTACGAGGAATTCGAGGACCCCGACGTCATACGAGTCGGCGAGGATTATTACCTTGCCGGCACTACCATGCACATGAATCCAGCCTTGATCGTGCTGCATTCCAAAGACCTGGTCAACTGGGAACTCGCCAGTTATTGCATGGATCGCCTCGACCTCGGCTCCGCATTTCGTCTCGAAGGCGGAAACATCTACGGCAGAGGTATATGGGCGCCATGCATTCGATACCACGACGGCATGTTCTATGTCTTCTCCAATGTCAACAACATGGGTTTACAGGTTTTCCGTTCAAAATCAGCCTATGGTCCATGGGAGCGCAACCAGTTGCCCGGAAGACACGACCTGTCGGTTCTTTTCGATGATGACGGCAAGGTTTACATCATTTCCGGCAACAGAAGCCCATATCCAATCGAAGAGCTCACACCGGACCTCAAGTCTTTCGTCACCGGCGTCCGCCACCAGTTGGATGCCCGCATGGGAGAGGGTCACCACCTCTACAAGATTAACGGCAAATACTTCGATGTCTCCGCCATCCCCGGCGCGCACACCGACCAGGTCGTCGCTCGCGCCGATTCAATCGACGGCCCCTGGCAGGTTGAACGTATGATCCAGGGCGAATCACTGGGCGCCCCGACTCAAAATGGCGTCCGCAGCGGGCGCGGCGGTAATCGAACCTTCACAATCACGTCGAGCAATCCCAACGCCGGCGGCGGACTCACACTCCATCAGGGCGGCATAGTAGATACCCCGTCAGGTCAGTGGTGGAGCATCATTATGCAGGACCACGGCAGTATAGGCCGGATGGTCGCTCTGGTCCCAATTACCTGGGAGAACAACTTCCCTATCATCGGCCTGCCGGGCAATCTCCGGAAGGCCCCCAATACCTGGCTCAAGCCAGATACCGGTTATACACAGGATCCCAAGCCGCTGTTCATGCGCAGCGATAACTTCGATTCTCCGAAAATGAATCCGGTCTGGCAGTGGAATCATGTCCCCGACGACACTAAATGGTCTCTTACCGAAAAGCCCGGTGTGCTTCGTCTGCATTCGCTGGCTTCCGATGACTTCTGGATGGCCCGCAACAGCCTGACACAGCGGCCAATGGGTCCTGAGTCAATTACGACGGTAGAACTGGATGCATCTGGTCTTAAGCCGGGAGATACCACAGGTCTGGCTTTGCTTAACGCACCTTATGCATGGATCGGCCTTGTAAAAACCGCCGAAGGTATAACTTTGCAGATGTTTGATCAGACCAATAACAAAACCACGAATGCTCCAAGTAATCCTACTCATGTCTGGCTTCGCGTTGCCTGCAACTTCGACACAGAGGAGGCTGTTTTTAGCTGGAGCACAGACGGCAAAGAATTCACCCCGTTGGGTGAGCCCTTCATCATGGCATACCAGCTCACGACTTTCCAGGGCGTTCGCCCCGCCCTGTTCAACTACAATACTTCGGGACAGACCGGCGGCTTTGCCGACTTCGATAACTACACTGTCGAGGAGCCGCGGGCGCGAGGCATCGAACGTGAGATCCCCATGGGCAAGACCATTGTATTAACCAGCGGAGCCGACGGCAGTTTCCTGGTCTCCAACGAGGAAAAGATGATCCTTCAGAGCGTCAGTGGCTCGAGCCCCAACGCCGGCACGCCGAACATCCGCTTCAAGGTCATCGACTGTGGCACGGGTCGCGTTGCCCTACAAGCGAACAATGGGCGTTTTGTTTCCGTGGCGACGGACGGCGACTCGGTCGCGATCAAGAAAGCTAAGGTGTCGGACCTCACGGATGCGGAGAAGTTCCAGTGGGTCAACCTCATGCGAGGCGACACCATGCTAATGTCCCTTACTAATCATCGTTATCTGGCAACCAGGCCAAACGAGCCGGGACCGGTAACCGTTTCCGCCACAGGACCTCAACCGGACCGGAAAGGAGGCGCATGTTTCAAATGGAAAGCAGTTGAATAAGATGCATTCGCCCTGAATTCATTTTTTTATGCTGTTGATACTACGGCATCGTGAGCTCGCAACAAAACGAAACCTTTTTAGTTGAAAGGTTATATAATAAAAAAAATACAATTGCCTGCAATTTTACTGGTATTCAGAATTGCGGACGCAGAGTAGCTGTGTTATATCAACCGCCAAGTGCAAATTACTATGGCTGTCGGCATTGCTATAATTTGTCCTATGAGAGTCGGAACGAGCCGCGTTTAGCACGTCCGGGTGGCATAGGTTATCCGATTAAAGCCGAAAGACAGTATGAAGACCTTTATCAACAGATTAAACGGTGGACATACAATGGTAAACCTACAAAGAAAGCTCTAAAACTACAACGGCTTGAACAGTCAACAGATACAATACTCGCCGCATACGATGCACTCTGAAAGCGGTGATTTTCCATCTTTTTTCCCAGAAAAACCATACTTTTTCGGTTTTTCTGCGGGACTTTTTCCGGGTATGATTAATGAAATGAAACAGGTTATTCGCAAGCTTGCGGCATCCGGCAAAACAATTCTGTTCATAGAACATGATATGAAAACGGTTATGGATATTGCCGAGATGATTATTGTTCTGAATTATGGGAAGAAAATCGACGAAGGGACGCCTGAGCAGATACAAAACAATACCGCGGTCATCGATGCATACTTAGGCAGGAGGAGAAGAATTGCTACTTGAGGTTAAAAATTTGACTGCCGGATATGGAACGGTCACTGCCTTAAAGAATATCTCTTTCAATGTGAAAGAAGGAGAAATTGTAGCTATGATAGGTCCCAACGGCGCGGGCAAGTCAATAGCCCTCAATTCGGTTAGCGGCGTACTCAAAGCTAAGGATGGTTCAATCAGTTCCGGCGAGTTTTATTCGAGGGCAAAAGCATTAAGGGGCTGCGAACAGACCAGCTTGTTGCTAAAGGGATATCTTTAGTGTCGGAAGGCAGGCGAGTCTTTACTACAATGACCGTATTGGAAAATATTCAAATGGGGGCATATACACGAAAAGACAAATCCGCTATTGCTCAAGACATTGATATGGTTCTTGAACTTTTCTCCCAACTCAAAGACCGGACAAAGCAGAAAGCGGGCACGCTTTCTACGGGTGAGCAACAGATGTTGGCTATCGGTCGAACGCTAATGCTCAAGCCGAAGCTGCTGCTGGCGGATGAGCCTTCGCTTGGCTTATCTCCAAACTATTTAGAGCTGATCTTTGATAGACTCGTTGAAATTAACAAAAATGGAACGAGCATATTATTAGTGGAACAAAACGCCTCGGAAGCCCTGGAGATCGCACACAGGGGCTACGTTTTCAATATCGGCGAAATTGTGCTCGAAGATACCGGCAAGAAACTGCTAAGCGACAAAAAAGTCAAAAAAGCATTCCTTGGCGGCTAAAGTTTGTCTATTGTGGCGATTACGTATTTTTAACTATAGAAAGACTGTTGATACAGTTCGTTGAGCAGATCTTATCATTGTGAAATTTACATATTTACTCTGAGAATAGTTTTATACTACTTATCCAGGTGGTTGAGGCAACGACAAATTGGCTTCTCGAATAACAGCGGCTGCCTGGGTTGCTATAATGACGCCGCCATGAAGGTCAAAGCTGTCCACTTTAACCTCCTGACTTTTGGAAACATCGAAAACAAGGGTATTACTACCACTGCCGGAACGATAGTTTGCATAATCGTCGCCTTGTAGCACAAGTCGAGGCTTGCCCTTTACTGTAACATTTTCACTGAATATAACATCAATATGATCGGCATGAACCTCGACCTTTTCAATAGTTGGCCCATTCGACTGCTCGGGATCCCAAGTACCGGCAAATGTCCAGGCTGCCGTGATTTGTTCCGGCTTAGGTGAGCCGGGCGCCGAAGAAAGATTATCGGCGTGCCACGGGTAATCGCCGCCTTCACGGTGGCAGTTAAAATAATACATACGCTCACCCCAGATATTAGTCTTATCCAATTCCTTATTGCGGCGAATGTTGGCCTCTGTCGGCGTTGAATTGTCGAGAGGATAAATGACGCGCTTGGGCTGACGGTCGCGCATGGCCTCTGAAAATTTGCAGTCGAGCAGAAAGAACTGGGCATCATGATGATGCCGGGCAAGTATCCATCCATCAACGCCGTCAAGCCTGCAATTCCGCAGTACAAACTTCATATCCTGATTCTTACTGCCGTCGTGCCAGATAGCTGCTTCAGCATTTGGATTGACCTCATAGAAAGTGCAGTCGGTCATATAACACCAGCCGCGAGGGCATACGAAATCGACCGAGCCTCGGATATTGAGCCGTGCATGGTAATAGCGACCGATATCACCTCGCCATAATGAAAGGGTATCAGCTCCATCGCTGAACACGTTGCAATCGACAATTACTGTGCGATCCCCCCTGCCCAAAACTGCGAAAGCATGGGGGCCAATAACACCGTGAGTATTGCGAATCGTGAGGTTTTCGAGAACTGCATCATTACCGTTTATATTCACAACTGCCACACCAAGTTTGTCGCTGCGACGGGCGTATTCTTCGGAACCCTGTGAGAACTCAATTCGCGTGCCGGCGCGGCTTTGCCCGCGAAGCGTGATATAGGATGCATCAATCCGTACTTTTTCATTATAAACGCCGTCCTTGATAAAGATGATGATGCGATTTCCATTGTCATCCGGTATAGATTCGATTGCCTGCTGGACGGTGGTAAAATCCCCGCCGCCATCCGCTGCAACGGTAATATCAGCAGGGATAGCATCTTCAGCAAGAGCAGTGACAAATAAGATATGTAGCAAAAGTGCCACCAAAAGTACGTAAAAGTTAATTCTACTCATTCTTTTTATCCTCCGGCAGGATTTTCTGGAGTTTATCAAGGTATCCCTGATGAGATTGGTTCAGGTTAATTCCATTAGATGAATTGGTTTACTATGAATAAAACTTAATACTTAAAATGCCCCTCGACAAGCTCGGGATATTCGACTCGCTGATGGCCCGCCATGAGCGAGCCATAACTAAACGAAGGGCGAGTCGAATGGAGGCGGGGGGATTCGAACCCCCGTCCCGAGATGCTTCAAGACAAGCTTCTACATGCTTAGTCGCTTAAT
>JAFGPJ010000049.1 GCA_016936275.1 Sedimentisphaerales bacterium | reverse complement strand
TTGATCCCTTGAATTTCAGATTGTTGCTAAACTAAAACCTCCACGACGCCCAATTCACTATTCTCTGTCCAATGTCCACCATTCACTGTTTAGAACTTTTAGTAGCGGTGTCTCGGCATGGTGGGCGGGGCAAGGTGGCGATCAGGGTGACGCGGGGGTGCCGGGGGCAAGGGCGGATGCTTCGGACTGGTTGCGATTACTACCTGGCGGCTATGCCAGGGATGATGGCGCCTGTAACCGATACAGCCTGTTAGTGAAATTATCAGGATTCCGAGTATTATTGTTAATATTAGCCGTTTCATTTTAATGCTCCTTTCATTGTTTGTGCTGCTATGTCTCTATTTATATAAGGCAACAAAAACTGAGAAAGTAACGAAGGTTTCCGGCCGAGGAAGCAATCAAAAATTTATAAATTTCCGATTTTTGCTATCAACCACAATCGCTTTTAGTCGCGTGACGGCGGCTAAAAGTAATAGCTGAGTGGTGATATGGGGCTTACGATGCGATTAATGGAGTGCATTTCTCGGCAGGAAGATGCGGCCGGGGCTGTCGAGGTCATCTGGATACGGTTGGCCGGCTTCCATGTCCATTATGACCTTCATCGTCAGTGTATCTGATGAACAAAAAGTCTCTACATGCCCGTCGATGTAGCCGGCACGTAACTTTATTTCCGGTGCAGCCGGTTCGTCCGTTACTTCGCCGGACCAATAATCAGAGGATAGCTGCGTCCCCTCCGTGATAGAAGCTCCCGCAAACTTCTCACAACTGCCGTAAGCGTTTTTACTCCGCCAATGGTTGTAGCCGAGGTAATCGCTGACAAGCAATTTGCTGCATCTGCCGCTTGAGGCAGAATCTCCCGGGCCTCGGAAAAGATAATCCCTTTCTTCGAGGTAGCCTGTATAGTTCCAGTAAAAGCAAAACGTGCCGTACACTTGATCTCCCACCATCGGAGTCTCGGGATTGTCCCAGTCGTCGCCAGCGTCCCATGCGGCCTGAAGGTACTTATATTGTTGCGGAGCGTTGGGGCAAAACATCGTACCGGCGTCCTCGATATACGGCCGCAGGTATGCACTTATAGAACGATGGAAACGGGGGCCGCGCGCCTGAAGGGCCGTCAGCATCATGGGCTCCGCCCAGTTCCAGGACGTATCTACTCCAAGGGTTGCGACCGATTCCGGATACCGTTCGTCATTATCCGAAGCGAAAAGGTTCAACCCGCTAACAATCCTATGCTGGTTGCCGGTACCAATGAGCGTTCGAGCCTTATATTTGACCTTGCCAAATACCGGCAGCAAAATGCCCATCAAAGTCGAGATTATGGCAATCACTACCAAAAGCTCAATAAGCGTAAATCCTTTTCGTATGCTCATATCGGCACTTTCCCCTGGTCCGTCTCAGCATAAGATACACAAGAGCAGCCTTATGTTCCATTAATTTTTTTTCATGTCGTTTTTTTTAATAATCCCTAAAGTTTCTCATCCACTCCGGCCAGTCTTCCGGTTGCACGCCGCCTGCCCTGGTCCAGACATTGGCCGTGTCATACTCACTGTGCCATTTAAGGATCCAGAGTTCTTTGAGCCCGACTTTTCTTGCCGAGAAATCCAGGAAAAGTCCATTTACATGACCGCTGTGCCGATTTATGCAGAACGGTTTCATAAAAGAGTCCTCGAATGGTGGTGGTCTTCCTCCGAAACTTTCATGGCTACCATGCCACCGTTTGCAATCGAGAAGCACTGGGACGTTGTTCTTGTTATTGATAGAATAAGTGTCAATGCCTCGAAAACGATGGCGAAGGTAACCGGGCATATTAAATATTTCAAGCAAATCCTCATTGAGGCCATAGCTACCGCGAAATGGCGGAGTAGGGCTTATAATCTCCCAAGCTTCAAAAGTTGAGCCGCTCATGTACCTGATGCTCCACGATGTATTGTCCAAGTCGCTGGAGCCGCTGGCTGTGCCCAAACCAGGGTTAGCGCTCCTGACTCTGACTGCCATGGGGCAGCAAGCTATGCCCTTGGTGTTAAAATCATGGTACATGGGAGGTCTGTTCGGATCACCATCCTGGAGATACGAACCGCGCAGCAACCATACAGCCGGTATCCAGTTGGCGGGAAGCCGCCCCTGGTAATCCTCGGTGTACAGGAACATTATCGTTCCCCATTGATTCAGGTTCGCCCGGCTGAGAACCGCTCCTGCTTGCTTTTTGACTCTTTGCAGCGCCGGCAATAGAATCGCCATCAGCAAAGCTACGATGGAAATCACCACCAGCAACTCAATGAGTGTAAAGGCACTGGTTGCTTGATGTTTCAGACGACGAGGCCCATCACGGTGGCCAACAGGTTTTGGCACAGTTCCGCCGTACATCATAACTCCGCGTTCGCATTTATAATTCTTTGAGTATAATATCTATGTATCGAATAGATATCAATAAAATATTTTAAAACTTTCATCCAATTATTTAATCAGTCGGAAGCTCCTCTGACCATTCGGTTTCATTGCCGAACTGATCGCGTGCCTTTACACGGAAACAGTGGGCCTGCCTCCCTTGTCCAACGGGAACCATGTGATCTTTCGATATTTGCCATCCGCTGCTGAAGCCGGGCTCGGTAGTACACTCGAAGAAATATTGGACCGGCCCGCTGGCATCGGTCGCCTCGGCCGCCGTCATATGCACCCAATAATCGAATGCACCGCCCCCACCGTAAATCTTTTTCGGCCTGCCGTCACGTGCCCATTGAGTCGGATTAGGTTCGGGCGGATCTGTTTCATACTGCGGAATCGACCAGTTGAGCGGGGGCATGCTGGCCTGGCAAGTTCCGCCATAGGCTCCCATGTTGATGCGCAGGTTTATACCGTATTCGTTGTTTGGGTCACGCGGCACGCTCATAGGCTCGTTGCCCAAAGGCGAGGCCGGATCGCCTGCATCTATACATAAACTCGTAATATTATCGTAGGCCCAGGTTTCGCTATTCACGTTCCAGCGCCATCCTTCGCTTTTCAAGTGATAATCGCCGCCGGCCGGATCGACAAACAGAGGATCGACATTTATATTGCCCTGCCCCTGGGCTTTGTCCACAAGACAGCAATACCGGGCCTGGCACTGAAACAGGTCGCCGTCTTTGTTGTCGAAGAAAATGCAATTGCTGATGTCGGGATTCGAATTCTCATAAGCGGCTATGCCGAAATCGTTATCCACAATCGTCAGGTTTCTAATCGTAGGGCTGCTGCCGTAGTTGAGAGATATTGCCGTATTGCTGTTTCTGATGATAAAGTTCTTTAGCACGCTGTCCGGCCCTTCACCCGTATGGAACGTAACGGCATCCTCTTTCTCGACGTTCAACCACTCATTAACCGACCAGGCCTCGATCACAGCGGCGCCATCGGTACCGGCAATGGTTATGGCCTTACCCATAAAATCAATCTTTGAGTACACTCCCGGCCGGACAAGAACTGTCTGGTCGTCTTTTGCTATATTAATGGCTTCCTGGATAGTGTGAAACGGATGGGCTTTGGAGCCATCCTCCAGAAGGTCATTTTGTCCTATATCATCGGAACCCTTATTATCGACATATATAACCGCGAGGAATTCGTAGGCACCCATATCTACACGATTGCTAATTACTCGTGGATTTCCCTCAAAGTCTGTTGCATTTACTTCGGACACATAATTGGGATCACCCGAATCAATACAAGGTGACAATGGAGCGAGCCGCAAATCGTCATCTTCGGTGCCGGGAATGTTATCGGGACCATTCGGATCTGTAAACAATGGATCGGCCTTGATGTTGCCGATTCTCGACCAGCCCCTGATGTCGCTGTAAGAGATAGTAAGGCTTGAGTTATCATTATTCCATATCTCATTACCTTCATCCCAAAGGATGCAGTTAACCAGTACGACAGTGCTCCGAGAACCGCGAGAGTTACAGGCCAGGGAACTTCCATCAGGTGCCGAATTTCCGGAAAAAGTGCAATTAGTCAGGGTCGAGTCGCTGTTGTTGCAGGACATTCCTGCTCCGTAAAGCCGCGCCTGGTTTCCGCTAAATATGCAGTTACTCAAAGTTAGTCCGCTGCCGTAATTATACATTCCACCTCCATAGTCGGCCGCCGAGTTCCCCTGTAATACACATCTTCTCAAGACTGGGACGCTGTCATAATTATAAACGCCTCCGCCATAACGTGCCGAGTTTTCACTAAATGTGCAGTTATTTATGTTCGGACTGCTCCGATTATTATGCATTCCACCTCCGTCCTGTGCCGAGTTGGCGCTGAATGTACAGTTATCCAAACTCAAATCGCTCTCATAATTGAATATTCCCCCACCGCAATCTGCAGCCGAGTTTTCTGTGAATGTGCAGTTTGTCAGATTTGGATTGCTCTTATAGTTATATAATCCACCACCATCATTTCCTGCTGAGTTGCCAATGAAAATGCATCTGGTCAGGCTCGTATTGCTTAATTCATTGTAAATTGCTCCGCCATCACTCTTCGCCGAGTTGGCAACGAATTTGCAGTTGATAACTTCCACTACACCGTACCGGTTATACAATCCTCCACCTTTGGAATTTGAAGATTCATTGGCATTACCGCCCGTGATAGTAAATCCATCGAGAATGGTGGTTCCGCTGCCGGTCACAACGTGGTAGCTGTTCTCCGACCTGTTGGGTTCACTTAGCAAGTCCTCAGGGCTGATTATCTCAACGTCATTACCTTCGAGGTCACCGCTCAGGATGGTCTGATACAGGTTGAAGTCACGAACATCCGGATACGGTTCGCCATAACCGGCATAGCCCCCCTTGAACGTTACGCCATTAACCAACTCGAACGTGTCAGCCCTGTCACCCGATGCGGTTATCTCGACGCTTCTCGATCCTCCCCCCGCTCTTCCTGACATTGTTGGCCATCGATCGGGCCTGTATATACCCTCCGCGACTCGGATTTCGTCACCTGGTCGTACCTGAGCAATAGCTTCCTGAAAAGTCCTGAAGGCAAAGGGCCAACTTGAACCGTCAAACTCTGCAACGGCGTCACCATCAACGTAAATTACCTTGCCTGTCACAATCGTGCATGACACCGCCAGTAGAAACAGTGCGCACAGTAATGGTCTGATATGATTTTCTTTACATTGCATTGTACCATCCCTTCAATTGAAGACGATGAATCTTTACTGACACTACAGCAGATATAGCCGTAGCATACTTTCAATACTAAACAGGCCGGCCTGAATCTTATCGCCACCTTCCCAAAGCAGAATCCAACTCACATCGATTAGACACAGATGCGGTATTTTAGTAATCACGGACAATAATCGCGTCTTTACCTACCAGATAGCGGTCCGAACCTGCTATATTCAGGTTATATACATTGCCGATGTAAGGAGCAGGTCTTTTGGTCACGCTCGTAATGCCTATTGAGCCTTTCGGCGTTTGTAATTTTGTTCCTGCTTTGAGATTCCGCAAAGCGAGCCACTGCCCGGATTCGGTTAGAAAGTAATGATTCCCGGCCACACCAATGCTATTGCCGCTTTTAAGCAAAACATCATAACATTCGAACGTGCCTTGGTGCTCCTGAACTTCCTGAACTTTGCCAAAGCTTTTTTCGCCGCAGTTAATTTGTCCCTGAGCAACCTTCGATATTGAAACAAGAGCCCCGTCCACCCAGACGTCGGTCTCGGCGACAAAGCAGGTCCTGCCTTTAGGCGGCGGTGCCGTTGATGCGCCTGTCGTGAACTTCCACAGGACACCTGTCCTCTTGCCGTTGGCGTTGACTTCGTCAATGCGCCAGAAATATGTGGTATTTGCAGCCAACATGCCGGGATCGAACAAATTCCCGGTTTGGTTACCCATAAATACAAGTGCTAAAGGTTGTCCCGGAATGCCCCTGCCGAAATAGACGTCATGCGAAGAGGCGTTTCCGCCGGGAATCCATCTCAATATGACGTTCAAGTCAACTTCAACGTCCCCATCAGCGGGACTGGGATTGAAAGCCTGGCTCGGCAGACCCGTCGGCTCATACGGCGACAAGCTGGCCTGAGCGGTGCCTCCGTAAGCACCCATATTGATCCTGTTTCCATTGGGTATCGGCTCTTCCAACACCTCTGCGTTCGGATCGCCGCCGTCTAAACAGGGACTGGTCAGGCGGTCAAGAACCCAGACATCATGCTCCGGCCAGTACCGACCTCGATTGGAGCGAAGATGATAATCGCCATTGTCCGGATCAACAAAGAGCGGATCGATGTCGATATTGCCCCGGCCTTCACTGGCGTCGCTGAGACGGCTGTACTGTGCCTGGCATCCGAACAGGTCACTGTAGATATTGTTCCAGAAAATAATATTGCTGATATCGGGGTCCGAGCCGTCGGAGGCTTCGATGCCGAACAGGTTATCCACTATCGTCAGGTTGCTTAACGTAGGAGAGCTGCCGGCAATAAAAATGGCCATGAAGTTATTTTTAATAATGAAATTCTTCAAAACACTGTCGGGGCCTTCGCCGTTATAGAAAGAAACTGCATAATCGTCGGGATTCTCGAGCACAGGTATGCCCGCAGCGCCTAAAACAACACCCTGCACGACGAGCGCCTTGCCTAAAAAATTGATTTCATCCTGATAAATACCCGGATAGACTAAAACAGTGTCACCGTCCACGGCAGCCTCGATACCCTTTCGAATAGTCGCGAACGCCGTTCCCGGAGTTGAACCTTCGTTGTTGTCGTTTCCATGAACGGCATCGACATAAATATAATCCCAGGCTATAGCTCGCCCTCCAAATCCGCTCTCCTGAGCGGTTGCCGAGCCGGCAAATACGGCAAAAAATATCAGAATCGCCGCAATTTTCATAACATTTGATTTGGTAGCCATTGTGCACCTTCCTTTCTGCTTTATGTTCCCTCTCATAAGATGTAAATCACCAGTCGTTGTTGAATAATTTTACAAGCCACATCATGCCCGGCGGGTTCTGCTGCGGCTTCCGATAGCTTCCGATCCTCGGCGAGATAAATTCATTACCGACATTATCGATATTCTGCAGGTATGTAAATTCCAGTTCGCCCTCAACACTGTTACCCGCTAAGAATGTGATCTTCTCAATAACATCTGACTCCATATCGATAATATAGGCCAGCCTGGTCTGCTCTTGCGTTAAGATAACTTCTTTTTTATCAGCACCAGATAATTGTCTGGTTTCGAACCAAATCCGTTTTTCTGCTGCATCCCGGCGCACGGTATCAATCGTATGCAGCCCCATCCAGGGCCGTCCCAATCCCTTGAAGAAACTCCCCGCTTGGTATGCAGCCAATGCTTTTCCGCTTGTATCATAGACATACGCACCAGCCCTGTTGTCTATGAACTTTTTGCCGTTAGCGAACTGTAAATCAAGCCATGGGCCGGATTGCCCGCTTGAGGCATATACAAACGGCAATCGCCCGGTTCCTGATACCTGCTGCCCATTTATATGGCCGGTGATTCTGAAATACGTCCAGCCACGTTTGTGCATCTGGTCTCGATTGTCAACGGTTCGCTCATCCTGGGGCCAATTGAATTGAAAATATTCCTCCTCCAAAACATTGAAGTGGTGTTCCGTTCTCCAGATTCTGTCGCTCCGCTCCCTGTTGCGTCTGAATATTACCAACAGCCCTTTCGCCCTGCTTGAAATACGTTCCATATCGGTCTGCCCACCTTCAATCTGAGAAATGAAACGGCTCAAATCCACACCATCCGTGGGCAATCTCGCAACAGACAAATCGGGACTATACGTTCGAAAATTATTTATGTAGATCGTGTCCTTGTCATAGTAGTAGTTTGCATGTTGATTTTGAAGGTTCCTGCAGTAAGAATCGTTGCCGGTGGCATTAAATTCCAGCATACGCATCATAACAGGTCCGCCGGGACCTTCGGGGAAAAAATACCAGCACTCTTCCATACCATCTAATTCAGCCCAAGGCGAGGAATTTAACGATGTTTGTGCATTAATACTATCCGGCCCAATATCGATCTTGCCTGTCCCATGCGTTACAACCATAGCAACTCCGACAATCGCAGTTGTAGCAACCAAAACGATAGCAGTTTCACTTGCTGCTATCGCCGCCAGAGAAGCCATAGCACCAACCTTGAGACTTGCAGCCGTAACGGATACGTTCGCAGCGGCAGCTTCGGTTGATGCTGTGAGCTTTCCAAACAGTACTAAAGCTGCCAGCAGATAACCTTTGCCGAGCCCGTGCTGGGACAGCTTTTTCGCCAGGGCTTTCTTCGCCCGATAGAACAGAGCCTGGGCGCCGAATTCGGTGCAGCCCATTAACCGGGCAATCTCAGAATATGACATGTCTTTGTAACAGCGCATGGTCAATACGGCCCTGTGACGCGGCGACAATTCCCGCATCGATATCAAAACTATTTGTTTTAATTCCCGGTTAATCATATCGGCCAGGGCGCTTTGGCTGTCTCCTATCGTGAGC
>JAFGPJ010000342.1 GCA_016936275.1 Sedimentisphaerales bacterium | reverse complement strand
CCGATTCCCGGATTGAACAGAATCGAGGAAGTTGACAACGTGGCAAAGGCCGTGATGGAACGGCGCGAGCTTGATGTGAAAGAAACAGCCGAGCTTGATAATGCCAACGGCCAGGCCCTGGCTAAACTACCGGCAAACTATCAATGGCTGAAAAACTGGCAATACGTCTAATCAACATGAAATATTATCTACTGATTATTGCAGCAGTTTGCGTTGTTCTATCCCTAGCCGGCTGTCGTCAAGAGACGAACGCGTGTGCAAAAACAGAATTTGCACACCCTACAAGCCCACCGGAAGCAAAGGATGAAGCGCCGCTTCTGCTTGATGATGAACCATTATTGCTGCTGGAGGGTGAGCCTCAGGCCGATCAATCGGACGGACCGAAAGCCGACAACAGCCGATGTTTCGTCTGTCATATAAATTACATGCAGGAGGATATCGCTGTTATCCACGCCCGGGCCAGCATCGGCTGTGCCAGTTGTCATGGCGAATCCGACGAGCACATCGCCGACGAATCGTGGGCTTCAGGCGGCAACGGTACGGCGCCGGATATTATGTATCTGCCGGCGAAAATCAATCCGTTCTGCATGGATTGTCACACAAGAGACAAAATCGATACCGAGCAGCACAAACCTCTATTTGCGAATATGGGAAAAATGGTCTGTACCGACTGTCACGGCAGCCATCGCCTGGAAGTACGCAAGTGCAAGTGGAAGTAGGTTTATGCGTCATTTGGAATGCGGATTCTTCATGTAATAAAAGAAACCGTCTTCCGCCCCAATCAGCAGGTCTGGAATATTGTCCTTATTCCAGTCCACGATAGCCGGGCTGGTTGTGTGGCCGGCAAGAATTCGGTCTGCCACCATTCCCCGGTCGCAGAAGACATGAGCGCTATTATTCTCCGAAACGTTCTGTAGAAAATTGATGTTTTGACTGTTCACCATCAGGTCCAATCGCCCATCAAGGTCCCAGTCTGTAAGGCAGAGCTTGCGCCGTCCGCTTTTACCTGCCGCTCCCTCGTTCATTCTCAATAGATCGCCTGTTTTAGTTAAAAACATTCGCTTGCCCGGCAAAAGGATTAATTGTCCTTCTCTTTTAGCACGCTTAAACATGGCAAGATACCCCTCATGATCCAGCATGACCAAATCATTCAGTCCATCTTTATCGTAATCGGTAACAACCGGCGTAGTTCGCCACTGTGTAGCGAGGATTTTACCTTCCGGCTCCCACCATGTCCATGCCGGCTTGGGAGGTCTGCCCGGCCATTCGACTTCTATAGGTTGTGCCGAATCGAGTTGAGGTTTTTGCCGGGTCCCGATGTTTTTGTACCAGATGACTTTTCCCCAAATGGAATTAACGACAATGTCAGGCAGGCCGTCGTGGTTCCAATCAGCCACGTTCAGCGTCGTATAGCCCCACTTGGCTTCGCATGGCCCCTGGATTGAGCCGTTAGGCCCGGCCATAATCCGGATAACTTCGCCGTCAGCCTCAAGATATACCGGGGCTGCCCATCTTGGCGGATCGCCTCCGTCGAGGTTCTCGATAAAACCAATGTAGCCGGCGGTATTGCCGCAAATCAGGTCTTCGTCACCGTCACCGTCCCAGTCGAAACCGCAGGGCGTCACAAGTGCGCCGAATTTAACCTCGTCGGCCTGCTGCTGAAAGAACTTCGGCGGCAGAAACTGCGGCATGCCGTCAATAACCTTGCCGGTATTCTCCACCAAAGCAACACGTCCGTCTTCCTGGCCCGCTACCAGATCGATGTCACCGTCCTTGTCCCAGTCCAGCGCCACCGGCACAATCATGCACAGGTCCATCTTAAGCGGTTCGCCTTTGTATGTAAGATGCCGGCCCGCGGCGTACTTTGGACGGCTGCGCGAGCCGGCGTTTTCGAACCATGTGAATTTATCAATAAACTCGCCGCATATCAGGTCCAGGTCGCCGTCGCCGTCGAAATCGGAAAAATTCGGAGAAGGCATACCATAGACATCCACCGGTTTTCCACCGGCCGATACCTTTTGAGCTTTGCCGTACTGCGGATTTTCAGAAGTGCCCTTGTTGCGGATAAGGTACACGTATCCGTGCAGAGGGCCACGAGTCCATTGGCCCTGTTTGTCGAAGGCATTGTCCCAGCCGTAATCGCTCCAGTCGCCGACGCCGACCATCAAATCAAGAGCGCCGTTGCCGTCATAGTCGCAATATTGCCACTGGTTGGCACGGACGCCGCTTTTAGGATTGTGCACATTGGGTGAAGAATAAATTGCCCTGGTTTTGTTGAATTGGTTCTCCGGCTCACGGAAACCTTCGATTTCTTTACCGGGCAGCAGCAGGCGAACCTTGCCGTCAATATAGCTCGGTCGAATATTTCTGTGTCCCGTGCCGACCTTGACGGCGGACCTGAATACCGGCGTCTTGATATTACCGACGGTATTCTCGAAGAGATATGTTCCGTTATACGGCTTGTCGGGGCAGCAGACGACCAAATCGTAGTCACCGTCGCCGTCATAATCCATCGGCAGCGGCCATGCCCAGAGCCCCACGCCCAAATCCACGACCAGGCCGGGATTGTTATACTTCACGCGCTCAAAGGTATCGGATTCAGCATACGTGACATTCACCAGAAAGATTATCAAAAGAGAAAGCGTATTTTTCGCTATAATACTACTCATATTTTATTTCCCGAACTTCAGTGCAGCCGGCTATGTTTTCTCGGAGTCGGTTTGAGCAGCGGCGTCATTCTTTATGGT
>JAFGPJ010000048.1 GCA_016936275.1 Sedimentisphaerales bacterium | reverse complement strand
GTCCGTTCGACTTGCATGTCTTAGCCACGCCGCCAGCGTTCGTTCTGAGCCAGGATCAAACCCTTCAATTTGTATCGTCGAATCCCGATTGCTCGGGAAATCGTCAATAGAAGGCTCAACACTTTAGCATACGCACCGAAAGTGCTGAAAAAATGGTTCCCCGCGTGAGCGGGGTTAATTTTAAGCTCATCCCGGCGGGGCGTATCCCGCCGAAGGAGCTGCACTTTCGCTGCCTGCCCCGTTAGAATAGGGTTTCTAATGGGGCCTTAGCACTATTGGAAATAAATTTCCAACAATAGCTGGTTTGGCTTAACTGTTAACTTGTAAAAGAGCTTTGCATATCTCTCAAAAAACTTAGCGGCCAAGCAAGGATGTTAACCCTCCGCTTGACCACGAATTCCGCTAATTCTAACCAATATACGTATATCGTCAATAAAAATTATAAAAAAAATTAAAATTTTTCGAAAATTTTGACAGGCAAACACAAATAAACACAGTTCGACACTGATTGACACAGTTTTTATATCACCCAAATAATCAATTATCAATAATAAAAGTGGTGCTTTTTGTTCGTCATTCCCGTTCAAACGGGGATCCAGAATTCAGTAGACACGGCTGAAAGCCGATTATATAAAGCGTTTCTTGACTTTATCTGCTTTATCTGCTACGATACGTTTTGATAATAATTGGGGGGGAGAAGGAGTATAAATGGGAATAACCAGCCAATTCAGTTATTCTCTGCTCATGAGGAATGTATTCTTCGTAAATGCTCTTTCTGTACACGGTTAAATTAGTAGCCGTTGGAGGACTTTTTCCATGAAAAAGAAAGCTAATCTGATATTAATTCTCTTTATGATTTTTAGCCTGACTGATCTTGCCAGGGCTGATGTCCTATTCCACTGGAATTTTGATGGGATTCTTGGTGAAGATATGACCTTGGTTACTGATAAAACCTCAATGGTTGACCTGAAAAAGTTCAAGAAACCCGGTATCATTGCAGATGTAACCTACGGTAGGCCAAATCCTTGGATGAATATTTTTGGAACATCCGCGGAATTCTTTAATGATTTTACCGGCCCGAGCCGGGGAGCAGCACTTGCTGCAATGGATATAGATGTAGATAGCGTTTTGAATCTTAGTGGATTGGATTCTTTTACGATTGAATTCTTTTTATATCCATTTGCTATTAAAGACTGTACGCTTCTTGGAAAGGGCTCAGGATCGAAAGGGTATCGAATTGATATGACTACGCAAGGGAGTCTACGATTTTGGATTAATGGTGATCATAATACGATACAAACTGATCCAAATACCTTTTCGAGAAACCGTTGGTATCATATAGCAGTTACGTATGAAAGACATCATATATCGGATCCCATGAGTATCTTCGTCAATGGCTCCCTAAGACAGGCAGGAGGAAACTCAAGTGCGATACAAAACACGACCACATTCTTTTGTGTAGGCCGATGGACAAACCAAGATCCTTTTACGTCTTTTAGCTATGACCAAAGGGATTCATACTTCACGGGACGTATTGATGAGTTACGTGTATCAAATGAAGTACTGTCACCGCCGCAGTTCCTATATCATGCAGCAAGAAATAAAGCCAGTTATCCCTATCCCGAAAATTGTGCTGAGCAATTTAGTCGTACGACGGATTTGAGATGGCAACCCGCTCAGGGCATAGGGAGGCAGTGGATTTATTTTGGCACAGATTCCAACCAGCTTCAGTTGATTTGTGATGTTGGCCCGGATGTTAACACAATCTCCAATGCAACACTCGGAAGTGCGCTAGAAACAGGACAAACCTACTATTGGCGAATAGACCATGAGGAAACGGGTGATACCTGGAACTTCACAACTCAAGATGGCCTGGTCAAAGGCAACCTTAAGTGGTTGTTGCATCTGGGCCAGACGTATGACCACGTAATTTCAAATCCTTGGAATATTACCATCGATGAGATATCCCAGTCAAATGGAAGTGCATTTGCCCCTTCACCGGGTCAGATCTATAATCTCAGTGACTCTCCAATGCAGGGCAATACTACCAATACAACGATGATTTGGACACCGATGTATAATGCCGATGGGATTTTCCCTTGTGACAATCGCTTTCCAAATTTGCATTTCTATCATGTCTATGTGATCTCTCCATATAATCAGGTCGCGCAGTTGTGTATTCTTTCCTTTGGCGAACTTGCAGTGTGGCAGAATGGTCAACAAGTTATGCCATACCAGAAATCAGAAGGCGAGGCGTATCCTTGTCAAGAGATATCTCTTAATCAAGGGAGTAACGCTTTTACCTTCGCTGTTTATCGAACCAATCTGGCAATGTGTTTTAAAGATCCGAATGGAAATGAGCTCACAAACTTGACCTACTCCTTGAATCCACCGTTGCCTGAGAGGGGAGTCTTGGTTTGCAGAGAGCTTCCGGACTTCTACGATACAAATGAATCCTGCCATGTGACACTCACAGTAGAGGTTGATCCAAATAGCATATCCAACGAGATTAACATCATCGAATACATTCCCGAGGGACTAACAGTTGCAGAGACAGGCAGTGGTCGTGTGATCGACAATGCCATCTGGTGGACGTTCGATCCGAATGAAGAAAACGATACCTATCTAAGCTACAGTCTATCGGTTCGGTCTGATGCGAACAGTTGCATATCCTTCTGTGGATACGTTTACTCCAATAATGAACTTGAGAGTATCCTCGGAGACGACACTTTGTTTGCACATACAATCATCTCTCCAGTCGATATGGCCAATCCTATCGAGACTATCGAGATTAATGCGGAACATACAGTGAACCAAGAGAATGTCACCTGGGAAGATCTGGGACCGTATACACGTTATGAAGGATTAAGGGCCGCTGAGGATGGGGGTTGGGCTGAATACGAGTTTTTCATAGAACAACCAGGCATATACCAAGTCCTTTTGGATTACAGTGCAACCTGGACGATGTTCCATCATACGGCAGAAATTAAACTTATGTTCGATGACAGAAATCTACTAAATACTTGGCTGTTTCCGACGATTCATTCATATATGCCTTATATTCATAAATATTCCGGAAATTATTATCCTCTTCCCAATCGTCCAGCAAAACGTTGGTCCACGCATACGGCTGGAACGATTGAACTTGCCCAGGGAGAGCATACACTTCGATTAATCTATGAGCCGCTTGTCCTTGCTCACGATCAGGATGATATGTATGGGAATGGACGACCGGTTGTGAAGCGCATAACATTATCGAACTATCCC
Organism: Sedimentisphaerales bacterium; assembly: GCA_016936275.1. Classification (GTDB taxonomy): domain Bacteria; phylum Planctomycetota; class Phycisphaerae; order Sedimentisphaerales; family Anaerobacaceae; genus JAFGPJ01. The sequence continues at coordinate 11,695 of JAFGPJ010000048.1, read as the reverse complement.
GGCCTTGTTACTCCAAGGATGGCAGAACCTCATCATTTAGATTCTTACGAGCATCCTCCGGCACGTTTGGTTTATGACAGAGACATCATGAAGCGGTCAGATGGATGTGTGGAAATCACATATCATGGCACATTCTATAGCATGTCGCAGGGCAATGAGATATATTATACGGATGGGTACGTATGCCCACGTCTGAGTGCAGATGCACCCAAGTTCGAAATTGTATCGATTGAACCAAAGGTTTTCTATTTGCCACCCGAAGGTAACCAGGACTTCCAACTTACTGTACGTTCTAACGTACCAGTCGATCCTGGATACTCGGAATTGATCATACTGTGGCTTCATGGAACACCCACCAATCCTTCACGCAAGCCCTATCTATTTACCACTGCACAACGATACATGACACTGCCTCCATTTCTTGAACAGGAATTTTCTTGGAGGGAAGGTCCGCTCTTGATTATGTTCTCTTATCGAGGACGACAAATCAATCAGGATATCCGAGATCCTGCAGATATGTTCATTCCCTGCCGTTGGGACTTGGGATTTGACCGAGGTAGATATCTGTACGATCCGGTTGATTTCTTCAGATTACAGTTACGTGAGGGATACCTTCCCTATGTCCGAGACCTTTTTGTCGCAAATAGCTGGACCGAAGAGTCATGGAAGCATGGTTCTTGGGAGGAACTTTGGTGTGCTCTCTGGAGCAGTTTGTACGCGCGACATAATATTACTCAAGCTAAACAGTATATAAAACACCTTGCGGAGAACGCGGTTTTTTACCCCGTATCTTTGCGTTGGGATTGGGCTCGTCCATCACTTTTACCACCACCATCTTCTCCAGGTGGCGAACCAATGCAGGGTTTTGCTGCGCCACTGGCAGCCCATATAGGCGCTTGTCAAGCCGGAGTGATCGAGGATGACCAGCAGTTCAAGATCCTGCATAATCTGGTATTGCCTAGTTTGAACAGCTTCTGGCATGAGCTAAGGACCACGGCCGTCTTGGCACGGGACGCAAATGTCGGTGACACCGAGCTTGTCTTGAATCGTTCCTTTTATGGTGACACTGGAAGTTGGGGCGATGGATTCCATAAGTCATACATCAAGTTGGGGGGAGATGTCATACCTCATTACGGAATTGTACGTTCAAATCTTATTGTGTATGGACTGCCGAATAGACTGGTTTTGTGTGAGCCTTTAACAAGGGCTTATGTGCAAGGAACAACGGTTCGCTCGTGGGCTTATATGGAAGATATCGAATTGGAGGGACTTGATCTTTGGTCATTATTACCCATTGCTGGCGCTAGCTGTGATCCGTCTGTTATTGAACAAGTGCTAAGTATCATATCGGAAATTTTGGACAAGCAGAAGATCTTTCTTGAAGATGGTTCTTTTCGAAATCAGCCTGGAAGCTATGGAACCGGCAATGACTACTATTTTATCACAGCCATTCTAAAACGATTATTTCCAGAAGAGATCCTTAATGTGATCTCGGACCAAATCTGGGATAAACTGCACAATGGCTTAATCTATACCTGTGAATTCCCTTTCTCCAACGGCATGATACCGTCTTTGACGGGAGGTGGATCCAACAATCAGTTGCCGCGTTCCTATTTTAAAGTCATAGAACTTTTAGAAGAACTTTTTCCTGGAGACAGGAAAAACGTGGAATTATACAAGCGTATTGTAGAGCAAGAGCAAAACCGTGTGCCCGGTGATATTATTGATAATCACAATTTTATGGTTCCTGGTTGGGGGTACGCCATGCTTCGCAGTGAAAACGGCTCTTGGGATCGTGGTATGGAAACACTTCTTGCATCTAAATATCTGCTCAGCGATCCGGGAGACCACGTATCTCAAGATTGCCTAGGCGTTGTTATTTATGGACTTGGTACCATTTTAACTCCACGCTACGGTATGAGCTGGGTTGGTTTTCTACCCACATTCCTAAATCAAGTAATGATAGACAATAACCAAAACGGGAACAAATATTACGGTTCGTATTGGCACTATGATGGACGCAAACAATTACCTTGCGCTGTGGCCCATACAGGAGATGGCAAGAACTGTAGCGAACTTGACTTTAATATTAGTCGTTGGTGTATTCAGTTTCCTGAGTATCTGTTCGATGCTTACTTCATCGCGGCCAAAGATCTTAGTGAACACCATTATGATTGGTTCTTGATCAATATGGGCAACCTGGAAGTAGTTGAGCCTGTTGGCCTTTCCTGGCAAAATTACACCGAATTTCTTGCCGATTACTTGCCAGAACCAGGCTCCCGCGGAGCTGGAGAAAGGATGATTGCTTCGAAATCCACTGGAAGAATTGTTGCGGACTGGAGTTTCACAAACGGCCTTTGGGATTGGGATGTTCATACTGATGAAACGTTACTAAGATATCCACCCCAGCATAGTGGAAAGTTACGACTTATTATGTCTGACAACGGCGAAGATTTTCTTGTCAAAGTAGAGATTGGATATCCCAGCACTCCGAGTGATTTCCAGGCCAATTCCCAAGACATCCTTGGTGTTCACAAGAGTGGGGCATCACACGTCTTTGTAGATACTTTGGAACCGATAGCCGATGATGAAGAAGCGTATGTTGATGATGTGATTGTTGTTGATAAGGGTCGCCATAACCAGCAGCTTGTCAAGGTCGTGACGTCCGAAGGAGAAGATTGGATATATATCTCTGGTAATTGGGGCGCTCGGCTGGATGGAGACCAACCTGTCCCCAGTGTTAGAACGGACGCCGATATCGTAGTTTGGAGACTTGTCAATGATGAAATAAAAAGAGTTTATATAGCAGGTGGTTCCTATGCTGAAACTCCTCAAGGTTCTTGGGATTTCGGTTCTGTAGGAGATCACTATTTAGATAATGATATCTGAAGGTCAGGAAAAGGGTCAGCAGGAAAAGGGTCAGGTCTATCTTTTTGCTTTTTATGAGAATTTTTGGACAATAATCAATAAGAATAAAACAGTTGGTCGTTGGTCGAAATACTACGAACTATTAACCATCAACTATTTTCAATTTACTATTGTTTTATTTCTCGGTGTGCTCTGTGGCTGGTTTAATTTTCTAATGAATTTTCATTAAACGGCACCCGGCAATGAATTCTTGATAAACGGCACCCGGCAATGAATTGCCGGGCTAAATATGTTTTGATGGGTGTTTTTTGGTTGGCTTATGACAAACGGTCGGTTATTATGCCGGGCTATGAAAAATATAATTGCAGACAGGACGAAACTTATCGACGCCAGCGGGATTCGTAAGGTCTTCGCGCTGGGGGCCACGCTCGAAGACCCGGTGAATTTTTCGATAGGTCAGCCGGACTTCGATGTGCCGGAAGCGTTAAAAGAAGTAGCAATCAAGGCAATTCGTGCCGGTCAAAACAGCTATTCGCAGACGGCCGGCGACGAGACGCTGAAAGAGCGAATCGCCGAGCGGGTCAGCAAAGCGTACGGCTGGGAAAATCCCGCTGTGATTGTCGTTTCCGGCGTCAGCGGGGGGCTGCTGCTGGCTTTTATGTCGCTTGTCAATCCGGGCGACGAGGTAATTGTACCTGACCCCTATTTTGTCATGTACAAGCATTTAGTCAGCATGTTAGGCGGAAAGTGCGTTTTCGTGGACAGCTATCCGGATTTTGAGCTGCCGGTTGGGAAAATCGCTGACGCTATAACCGACAAAACCAAGATGATTATCCTCAATTCGCCCTGCAATCCGACCGGGGTGGTTTATTCGGAGCAGCAGGTAAAGGAAATCGCCGAGATTGCAGCCAAAAAAGACGTTCTCGTGCTGACCGATGAGATATATGAGAGTTTCAGCTACGACGGCGAATGCCCGACCATAGCGAAATATTACGAAAAGACACTCGTGCTGCATGGCTTCAGCAAGTCTCATGCGATGACCGGCTGGCGGTTAGGATACGTCGCTGTCCCCGAATCGCTCAAAAACGTCGTCGAGCAGATGACCAAAATACAGCAATATACGTTCGTCTGTGCGCCAAGGCCTTTTCAGCAGGCGGCACTGGCGGCACTGGACTATGACGTCAGTGATTATGTCGATGCGTACCGTAAAAAACGAGATTTGCTCTATGACGGCCTGAGCGGCAAATTCGAGATGGTCAAGCCGGAAGGGGCGTTTTATGCTTTCATTAAAGCACCGGCTTCGGCAGGGGGGGCGACAGAATTCGTGGAAAAAGCCATTAAAAATAACGTGCTGATAATTCCCGGCAACGTTTTCAGTGAAAAAGACACGCATTTCAGGATTAGCTACGCGACCACGGACGAAAAAATCCGGCAGGGGGTGGAGATTCTCTGCAGCCTGATATAGGTGAAACCGGCTTTGTTCCCGCCAGCATAAATTTTAACTTGACCATATAGATGATAATAGATAAAACAGCCGCTAATGATACCGGTACAAAAGAGCATAAACACACAAGGGGGTAAATGCCCATAATCGAAGCTTTGATAACGCAACGCCAACTTCATAGGGAGTCAGGATGATTAAGGACATGATTTTCGGGACAGTAGGGGGGTTGGGCCTGTTCCTCTTCGGCATGGGATTCATGTCGGACGGCCTGAAAAAGGTCGCCGGACAGAAACTTAAAGAGCTCCTTGAGTCGCTGACCAAGAATAGAATCATCGCTGTTTTTGTCGGGATGATGACGACGGCCCTGATTCAATCCAGCTCGGCAACGACCGTTATGACGGTTGGATTCGTGAACGCGGGACTTCTGACTTTGAAGCAGGCGTTAAGCGTCGTCGTCGGAGCCAACGTCGGCACAACCATCACGGCGGGGCTCGTTTCGATTCTGGCGGTCTTTAAGATTACCAATTATGCGCTGCCGGTTGTGGGCGTCGGTTTTTTGATTAATATTATCGGAAAGACACAAAAGACCAGAAGCATCGGTCAGGTGATGCTCGGCTTTGGAATCCTGTTTCTCGGCATCCATTTTATGAAAGAGGCTTTTGATCCCCTTAAAGACCACCAGAGCGTGCAGGAGGCTCTGATTTGGCTCGGTCGCAATCCGCTTCTGGCGGTTCTTGCCGGCACGGTCATAACAATGCTTCTGCAGAGCAGCTCGGCTTCTATCGCTATGATCCAGATGCTGGCCTTCCAGGGCGCCTTCGGGACGGACTGGCATTTAGTGCTCCAGGTGGCGATACCGTATATTCTCGGCGACAATATCGGCACTACAATTACGGCACAGCTTGCAGCTCTGCGGTCATCCAGAAACGCCAGGCGAACGGCAATGGGACACACAATCTTCAATGTGATCGGCGTTACATATATGCTTCCTCTGGTTTGGGTCGGGTGGTACGGCTATGCAGTGGAATGGCTTACGCCGGGCCAGTTGGGGCAGAATACGATTATGAGGGATATATTTTTTGCCCATTTCATGTTCAACGCATTTAATACGATTGTGTTTCTCCCGTTTATCCAGGGACTCGCGGCAGTGGTTGTAAAAATCATACCGGTGACCGATGCCGAACGTGCACAGAAACCTGTCGCTTTGGAAAAACACCTGCTGGATACCCCCGTGATAGCATTGGAGCAAACAAAGCGGGAAATCGTTCGTATGGCTCAAATAGCGAAAAAAGCCGTGATGCGCTCGATCAGCGGAATCATCGACGATAACGTAAAAGAGCTCGGCTCTGTCCGAGCCATAGAAGAATTTACCGATATGTTACAGCTCGAAATTACGTCTTATCTTTCGGCCCTGTCACGCAGGAACTTGTCTGATGAAGTCTCGATTGAGCTGCCGGTGCTGTTGCACACGGTCAATGACCTCGAACGAATCGGCGATCATGCCGTCAATATAGTCGAGATTGGCGAGCGAAAAATCGGACAGAAGCTTTTTTGGAGTGACCCGGCCATGAGCGAAGCTGACGTATTGAGAAATGAGATCGATCTGATGTGCGATAATATTATCACGGCTTTGGAGGATAACGATTTAAAGCAAGCAAAGTCGGCCCTGGTTCACGAAAACAACCTTAACAGGATGCAGATAGAGTTTCGCCACAGCCACGTGGACAGGATGACCGAAGGCATCTGCTCGCCTCAGGCCGGCCTGATATTTATCGACCTGGTTGATAATGTCGAAAAAATAGGCGACCATCTGACAAATATCGCCCAGGCCATAATAGGGGGGCTACAATGGGAGGGAGTCAAGCCAAAATTATCCAACGATTCTTAACTATACACTGGCAATTTATTAATTCGAAGTTATAATTGGTCATATGGAGAATCCATTTCGGATTATTGCGGTTGGTATGCTGGGGCTGATATTGCTCGCGGGGCTGATTATTGCTGTCGAGCAAAACGATGCCGGCACGGATACACCCACTGTCAAGGCTGCCGTCATTGTCTGTAAGGGCATGATCGACGATGGGCTCTATAAATCCATCCGGCGAAGGACACAAATCGCACTCAATGCCGGTGCCGAATACGTCATCTATGAAATCAGCACGTACGGGGGGCTTCTCCAGTCTGCGGACGATATCGCCAAGTACTTCATACTCGAAATAGGAGATAAAGTTCACACGGTCGCCTATGTAACCACCGAGGCGATATCCGCCGGTGCTATGATAAGCGTCTCCTGCCGGGACATTATCATGCGCGAGAACACCACTATCGGCGATTGCGCTCCGATTGCAATCGGCACCAAACTCGAAGGCGTTGAGCGCGAAAAAACCGAGAGCTTTACTCGTGCGGCGTTCGCTCGGGCAGCAGAGGCAAACGGCTATCCGGCTGCGCTGCTAAAAGCCATGGTTACAATGCAGACAAAGGTTTACCGAATAAAAAATCTGCAGACCGGCGAGGGTGAGTTCTTCGAAGACCAGCAACTGCCCGATGACCCGAATAAATATGACCTGGACGGCAAGGAGCTGATCGTTGACGATGACGAGATTTTGACGCTTACCGCAGCCAGGGCGTTCGAGTACGGAATCGCCAGGGCACTGGTCAAAGACAGGGCGGGTGCTCTTGAGTACCTAAAAGAACGTGACGGCGTGACTTTCGCCGGTGAGCCGCTGGTGCTCGAAACCTTGTGGTCGGAAGAAATGGTCCGCTGGCTGAACTCGCCGGCGGTGATGGCCATTCTTGTAATGATTGCCCTGCTGGGAGTATATATCGAATTTAACACGCCGGGATTAGGACTGCCGGGACTCGTGGCGGTGATATGTTTTGCCATTATCATCGGCAGTAAATACCTTATCGGACTCGCAAACTGGGTGGAGGTAGCATTGTTTGTAGCGGGGATACTCCTGCTTTTGGTTGAGTTTTTTGTATTGCCCGGCTTCGGCATCGCGGGAATAATGGGGATAATTTGTGTCCTGGTCGGCTTATTCGGCATGCTAATAAAGAATCCTCCCAACAGGCTGCCATGGCCCGACAGCCCCGCAAACTGGGACATGTTCCTGGATGGGCTTATGGGATTGTCATTCGGCTTTGTGGGATTTGTTGTTTTGGCGTGGATACTCTCAAAGTACCTGCCCAAATTCCAGTTTTTCAGCGGATTGATTTTGGTGCCGGCTGTCGCAAAGCAGGGCACAGAAATGGAAATCAGCATGACGGCGCCGCCTGAACGCCAAACCATCGGCGTCAACACAGGTGACATCGGAGAAGTCGTATCAGCGCTGAGACCGACCGGAAAAGCAAGATTCGGTGACGCAATCGTTGATGTCGTCGCCGAAGCCGAGTTCCTTGACAAAGGCACGAAAGTGCAGATAATCGAAATTCACGGTAACAGAGTTGTTGTCAAAGCAGTAAAAGAACAATCATAGGAAGAAACGAATGGTCTGGTGGCTAATTTTTGCTGTTTTTTTATATTTTGCCTGTGCGGCGTTGATCATCGCCGAAGTGTTCGTACCGAGCGGGGGTCTTATCAGTATCTGCGCGCTCGCCTGCCTGGCAGGGGGGGTGGCAATTTTTTTCCATCACAGCGTAATCACCGGTTGGATCGGGATTGGCATAGCAGCAATTATGATACCTGCAGTGTTGATTTTCGCTTACAGGATATTCCCCAAAACCAGGTTCGGCAAAAGCGTGACACTCACGCCTCCGGAACGCCGGCAGGGCGATGCCATACCCGATACTAACAAACTCAAAGAGCTGCTCGGTGCCGAAGGCGTGGTCCTTACACCGCTGCGGCCAGTAGGAATGTGCGATTTTTCGGGACAAAGAGTCGAGTGTGTCGCTGAAGGCGGATATCTTGACAAGGGTAAAAAAGTCAAAGTCATCAACGTGGAAAGCACACAGGTGAAAGTTCGTATAATTGAAGAGAGTTAATGAAAGGACAAGTATTATGTATAATTTAACAAACACGATCCTGGCAGTCGATTGGAGACCTGTCGGGGTTGGAATTGCAATCGTTTTTGGTATTTTGGCGCTGGTATTCTTTCTGCTGGCCGCGAAGTTCTTCCGACTGTGGCTGCAGGCCAAACTTTCGCGAGCCGACGTCAAGTTCTCCGAGCTTATTGGAATGTGGCTCAGAAGGGTCGATACGCGGACAATTGTTCTAAGCAAAATTATCGCCATCCAGGCGGGTCTTACATTGACGACAAGAGATTTGGAAAGCCATTATCTTGCCGGCGGCAGGGTGCCTAACGTCGTGCGCGCCCTCGTCGCGGCCAACAGGGCAAACATTGATTTGAGCCTGCAAACTGCTACGGCAATTGATCTGGCCGGCCGGGATATTCTCGAAGCGGTCCAGACAAGCGTCAATCCCAAGGTAATCGATTGCCCCGATCCCCAGAAAAGCAGAGGCACTATAGACGCTGTCGCGCAAGACGGCATCCAGTTGAAAGCAAAGGCCCGCATAACCGTCCGGGCCAATATCGAAAGACTGATAGGCGGAGCCACGCAGGAAACGATTATCGCCCGTGTGGGCGAAGGAATTGTTACTACTATTGGTAGTGCAATAACTTATAAAAGTGTTTTAGAGAACCCGGACAATATCTCAAAAACAGTCCTTGCCAAAGGGCTTGATGCCGGAACAGCGTATGAAATTTTATCCATTGATATTGCCGATGTGGACGTTGGCGATAACGTCGGCGCCCAACTGCAGGCCGCCCAGGCCGAGGCTGACATGCGCAGGGCAAAGGCCGAGGCGGAAAAACGCCGGGCAATGGCCGTGGCGCGCGAGCAGGAAATGCGCGCTCTCGTAGTAGAAAACGAATCGAAAGTACCGCTGGCCATGGCCGAGGCGTTCAAAAAGGGCAATCTCGGCGTGATGGACTATTATAGGATGCAAAATGTTATGGCCGATACTTCAATGCGTGATTCAATCGCAAAACCCAAGAAGAAAGAGTAGCACCAACCGATACTCTCTCAAGGGAAAATATGAATGATCTGCTGCTACAAATGATGCTGGCGCGTCGAAATAATGACGTCGAAAGCTGGATGAATATCCTGTTTGTTGTAGTTCTTGCTATCTTCTGGCTGGTTGGCGGCATTATTAAAGCAAAAGCTAACAAATCCCAGACCGGCAGTAAGGATAATTTGTTTCGAAAACCTGTCCGTAAACCACCTTTGCATAGCAGAGAGGCTCGGGAACAAATGCTAAAACGGTTAGAGCGTTCTGCCGACTCTGTACAAAACCAACAGCCTCGTTCTGCCACCCAAAAACCTCGTATGAAGTTCTCCGATCTCCAGGCTGCCGTCCGCAAGTTCGCCGTCGAAGCTGAAAAAGCCTTCCATTCTGATACCAGAGAGCCTGTCCGTGAAATCAAACCTCCATTGACGGATACACAAATTAAAGCCGAGAAACTGGAATCCACAGAGCCTATGACCACAACTATCAAGGAATTGCAGGGTAAGCGTGCTTCCGAATCGGCACAAATACCTGAGTCGGAATATCTCTCCAAACTTCTAACGGATTATTCTGATCCTGATGAGCTTAGAAGGGCGATTCTGCATTACGAAATCCTCGGCAAGCCTTTGTCACTTCGAAATCCATCCGACGATAGCATAGGATTATAAAACGCTAAAGAACCTCTGAAAACCGGATACACCAAAAACAGACCATTTCGAAGGTCTCATAATATATGTTATGTTTCATTCGGGTTTATTTGCCGGGTCATAGGCATGGTTTCGTATTTTATGCACTCCCGGTGCTTTTTAGCCAGCCAACGGTCAGGATGGATTATCAGAATTCATTACCTGATTTGCTGTTTCCGTGAGATTGTCCCACATAGCAGCCGCCCGATCCAGAAGGCCCAGGTTCTGCAGGATAATTGAGATATTTTCCGTCGCATCGGGGCATGTGAAAGTTTTATCCAGATGTTGTTCGAGGTTAATTAAGGACGATGCGAACTTTACCCTGTCACAATACAACAAGGCGGTCTGATAGTGCAGATTCAACGTGTCTTTATCGAGACATTCGCAGCACGTCAGGATATCAAGTGCCTCGGCTTTACGATCCGCTTCATACAGGCAGATAGCTAATTTGCTTTGGGCCCTTGTATAAGCCGGATTGATTTCCAGGGTCGTTTGGAATTCATTGATCGAATCGTCTATCCTTCCAACGTTCATCATAAGCACACCGAGCCTGTAATGTAAATCCGGATTATAAGGGCGTTGATTAATTTGCATACGATGAGCAACAATCACGGCTTCGGTGAGGCTGTCGTAGTCATCTTTACAATCAAACGGCATGTTATCTCTAAGCCCGGCCTTGAATCGCAAAGTTGCCGTCTCATTGAACAATAATGAGCTGTTAGGCTGAATAGCCGCCGCCAGCGATAATGTACCCAGAGCGTCTGAAGTATTGCCGGATGTTTTCTGGGCAATCGCCAGACCTATATAGGCTTCGATGATGTTGTCATTGATTTCGACCGCCCTGTTGAAATGCTGTGCGGCAAGATGCTCCTGTCCCATCTGCAGGTATTGTGTCCCGAGTTTTATCGTCGCTTCGAGGAAATCCGGACAGACCCGAAGGGCTTCTTCGTACCGTGAGGCGGCATCGTCCATGGCGCCGGTCATACGAAGAATATCCGCATGCTTCATGATTAAATCGGGCTTGTCCGGCTGGTCCTGTAACAGGTCCTCAATACACTCCAAAGCATCATAAAACTGGCCCTCGGCGATCAGCCGTTCTATATTCTCATCATAGGCCTGGAAATTGTCCGGATGAATCAATATGGCCTTGTTCAGGATTTCGACGGCCTGAGCAAATCGGCCGGTCACGATATACAAATACCCAAGCGTAATCAGTGACGAGATTTCATCGGGATATTCCTCCTTCAACAGCTCATACTGCTGTATTGTTTTCTCAAGCTGGCCGTTCTTAAAATAGATGGCAGCCAGCCGCTGCGCGGGAAGCTGCAAATAGTTTTTGAACTTCAGGCAGTCCTGATAAAATTCCACAGCCTGAGATTCTTTGCCGAGCCGTTCGTAACAATGTCCGAGGGCGTAAAGAGCCATCGTATTATTGGGTTGGCGCATATAGACCGAATTCAGCTCTTTAATCGCTTCCTGTAATTGATTGTTATGCAAACAAATAGCCGCCGCAGCCAGCCGGCCGTGCGTGCAGGAAGGATTTTCAAACAGATACATCCGCAGATGCTCGGTGGCAGCATCGAGCTTCATCCCGCTCATCAGCTCTATCGTCTTTTGCATCTGCTGGTATCGAGGTGATTCATCAGTCTCTGCCGGAAACCCGGTGACGTTTAACCAGTGCCATATCAAATC
>JAFGPJ010000341.1 GCA_016936275.1 Sedimentisphaerales bacterium | reverse complement strand
TCCGGTCTTGTTGTTGCCACTGTTACACATTCAATGCGTTCATCACCGATATTTACTGGTTCTTTGAGGGGATACTTCAGGTACCAGAAATGCCCCTGAACAGTTTCATGCTCGACTTCGTCGTCGGCAAGAACCGTCTGTGTAGCAGGGTCCCAGTTGACTAATCTTTTTCCCCGATATATCAGCCCATCCTTAAAGAGCTTGAAAAACGCACTGCGAACGGCCTTGACGCATACTTCGTCCATGGTAAACCGTGTCCGCTGCCAGTCACATGAGCAGCCCATTGCTTTCAATTGTTCGATAATACGTGCTTCGTATTCGTCTTTCCATGCCTGGACGCGTCCAACAAATTCATCCCGCTCGAAGTCGGTCCGGCGTTTTCCTTCTTCCGAGAGTATGCGCTTCTCGACAACCGTCTGCGTGGCAATGCCGGCATGATCCGTGCCGGGCATCCACAGGGTATTGTATTGTTGCATCCGCCGGAAGCGAATCAGGATGTCCTGAAGAGTGTTATTTAACGCATGTCCCAGGTGCAGGGGGGCCGTAACATTGGGCGGGGGGATTACGATTGTGAAAGCTTTATCATTTTTGCCGTCAGTGTTCGGTTCGGCGTGGAAGTACGAATGCGAAGACCATATCTCATTCGCTTGCCGCTCTATCGTTTTGGATTCGTAAATTTTCGAGAGCTGTTCGCTCATAACACACCTGATTTCGACAATAGGCCATAAAAAACTCCGGCGAAGACGCCATGGCCGGAACTCTATCTTAATAAAAACAAATAGTTTTGTAAAGCAGGCAATCCTGAAAGCAATATAAAAAACATTTACGTTGGTGCAAATTGGCAGAGCAGGCCGGCAGAAAGATTGAAAAGCACTGCCAGACAGATGTTGCTTATAAGGTTGTTACTGCTAATCAGTATCCCGACCACAGTACTATCAGTCGTTTTCGTAAGGATAATCAGTCGCATTTGAAAAAGTTATTTTTGGAAATCCTTAGACTTTGCGATGAGGCGGGTTTGGTTAAACTTGGCAAGATATCACTGGATGGTACAAAAGTTAAAGCCAATGCTTCGCTGTCAGCCAATCGAAAGTTAAAACATCTAAATCAGGAAATCGACAAGATGCTTTCAGAGGCATCAGCCAAAGATGCCGAGGAAGACAAAGCCTTTGGCCTTGATAAGCGAGGCGATGAAATGCCTGATGATTTGCGGGATCGCAACAGTAGGATAAGCCGCTTAAAAGCCTGCAAAGAATGTTTAGAGCAGGAAAAGGCCCAGGCAGAAAAACAACAACGGGATAAAATAAACAAGCGCAGGGCCAAAGAAGAAAGCACCGGTAAAAAGCCTCGTGGACGTAAGCCCAGGTCTGCCGAAGAAGCTGAAAACAAAGATGCCAAGGCCAATGTTACCGATCCTGACAGCCGTATTATGAAAACCCGAAAAGGTTATGTTCAGGGTCTAAATGGACAAGCGGTAACGACGGAAGAACAAATAATCGTTGCTGAGGATGTAACGCAGGATGAAAACGATAAACAACAGTTACATCCAATGCTTGATCAGACAGAAGAAAATAGACAGGCGGTTGGAATAAAAAAGGGAAAAACTGTGGCTTTGGCAGATGCCGGCTATTGCAGTGAAGAGAATTTTACAAAGAAACCTGCAGGTGATATTGAATTGTTGGTAGCAACACAGAAAGATTACAAGCAGCGAAAGGCAATGGCCGAGCAACCGCCGCCGGAAGGACCGATACCTGATAATTTGTCACCGACGGAATTGATGGAACAAAAACTTATGACTGAACGAGGGCGAAAGTTATATAAGATTCGAGGCAAGACTGTCGAGCCTGTGTTTGGCCAGATTAAAGAAGTTCTTGGTTTTGACAGGTTTATGCGGCGAGGAATAGAAGCTTGTCGAAGCGAATGGTCGCTAATATGCGCTGTGCATAACCTTTTAAAGCTGTGGCGAAGCGGCGAGGCCTGCTGGATTTGAGGAAAAGGCCGTTTCTAATTGTTTTGACATGCAATTTTGCCTGATTTTCAGCAAAGACACGATTACATATAAGAAGTTAAAAATAGGCGTTTGGGAAACAGGGAATTGATATCAGAGAAACACGCTAAATCATTAAATGCTGTTCAGTGAAAAGATGTTTCTGCCAGGTTTGATCTGACAGCGTGAGTCGGGATGCCCTCAAAGCAAATATTTTGAGGCGGAGAAGAAATTATTACTTGACTTAGAGTTCTTCATAGGTGGCAAAACCAAAACCGTGTTCACCCCGCGAGATAGATAAATACGTTATCTCATGGGGTAAATTCGTGGTTTCTATTATTTTTTCTGCGTTTCGGTGCCTCTTTGTGGCTAACAAAAACCGTCTCTTTTCATTTGTTGTAATATAAAGACATTTTTTGTACTATTCCGGTGTTTGATATTTGAAATATGGGGATATAAAGGACAATTTATGTTTTATCTGAGATTTTTGCTTGTATTGATGCTTAATTTACCTGTTGCTGTTCTTGCCGGCAATAAGGTCGGCTGGCCATGTTTTCATGGCCCTCAGCGTGATAATCTTTCTGCTGATACGGGACTTCTGGAAGTCTGGCCGGAGGATGGGCCGAAGCTGCTATGGACCAATTCCGACATCGGGCATGGTTACAGCACCGTTGCGATAGCAGGGGGGCGTATTTTTACAGCCGGCATGATTAAAAAGCAGACGTACGTGACGGCCCTCGACCTTGACGGCAAGAAGTTGTGGCAGTCTCTTAACGGGCAATCATGGGAAGCCTCCGCTCGGCAGAGCTGGGCCGTGCCATATTCAGGCTCTCGCGGCACGCCGACCATAGACGGCCAGACGGTTTATCATTTTTCCGAACTTGGCCGGCTGATCGCCTTCGATATCGAGACTGGAGAGGAACGATGGCATCTGGAATTGCTCAAGGCCTTCGATGCCGAGCGGCCGGAATATGGCTACAGCGAATCGGTGCTGATTGACGGCGAGAAGCTTTTCTGCTGTCCCGGCGGCAAAAAGGGCTATGCCGCAGCTTTTGATAAAGAGACCGGACGCAAGCTGTGGGCCAACACAGATATAAAGGATCCACCCGGGAACTGTTCGGCCATAATGGCGAATATAAACGGTGTTGATCAGATGATCACATTAAGTCAAAAACGTGTGCTGAGTTTTGAGCCGGAAAAGGGGCATCTGCTCTGGCAATTCGAGTTCGGTAATAAACGAGAGAATAGCTGCACAGATGTAATCGTAAGCGATGGCTTGGTTTATGCCACGACCGGCTACGGCGGCGGGAGTATCCTGCTGCGGCCGAAACGCAAAAACGACGGCACATTTTCCGCCGAGCAGGTATGGAAGAACGAGCTGTTAGACAACCATCACGGCGGTGTGGTTTTACTGGACGGCAACCTGTATGGCGCAGGGCATGAATCCCGCGGCTGGTTCTGTCTGGATTTTATGACCGGCAGGAAACTATGGCAAAGTCCCGGCAAGGGCTCGCTGACATACGCCGACGGCCGGCTTTATTGTCTTGACGAAAAAGGCACAATGTCGCTGATCGCAGCTACGAACAGCAAGTGGGACGAGGTAAGCTCGTTCCGTATGCCGCGAGGCGGCAAAGGGCTGTATTGGGCGCATCCGGTAGTTTACGACGGACGGTTCTACGTGCGACATTCCGAACAGCTCTTTGCGTTCGACATCCGAAGGAATTGACTTTCGAGTGGGAATTACCGAATGAAAAACCAAAGGAGCCTGTACAAACGGCGCACAATTTGCTACTAACATGCCGGTCTTGCCAAAAGGGGGTGGGTTTGTTATCATACCTGCTTTTAGTAATGGATAATATTACCTGGAACAGGATTTGTCGCAGATGGTTAAAACGCAGGAAATAACGGTTAAGACAAAAGGCAACTGCGAGGTGGTTGATATTACCAAGCAGGTCGGCGGAGCGGTGGCGCGGTCGGAAATCCGGGATGGGGCCGTGACGGTTTTTAATATTGGCTCGACGGCGGGAATTACGACGACCGAATACGAGCCGGGACTGGCAAATTACGATATAAAAGCGGCGTTCGAGAAGATTGCGCCGGAAAATGCCCGCTACGAGCATGAAGAAACGTGGCATGATGATAACGGTCATGCCCATGTGCGGGCCTCACTGCTTGGGCCTTCGCTGAGCGTGCCCATCGTGGCCGGCCGGCTCACACTTGGGACATGGCAGCAAATCATCCTCGTTGATTTCGACACCAGACCCAGAACCAGAACCATCATCTGTCAAATCATCGGAGACTAAACCAATCGAATTTCAAGCCATACTTTTCGACCTTGACGGCACACTTTTAGACACATTGGCCGATATAGCCCATGCCGCTAACGCGGGACTGAAGGAGATGGGCTTTCCGACGCATCCTGATGAAAGTTACAGGCGTTTTGTCGGCGACGGCGCCGGCTGCCTGGCCCGGCGGGTTATGCCAGAAGACCGCCAGGATGACGAGACGGTGGAGCGATGCCGGGAAATTATTGCCGCCGAATACGCAAAATGCTGGGCGGACAATACTAGGCCGTATCCCGGGATTCCGGAAATGCTGGCCGGGCTGCACGAACGAAGGATTCCGATGGCCGTGCTGTCGAACAAGCCTCACGAATCGACCCGAACCGTAGTCGAGGGATATTTCCCGGACCATTATTTCCAGATCGTCCGTGGTTCTTTGCCGTCGGTTCCCATCAAGCCCAATCCGGCCGGGGCGCTCCAAATTGCTGAGGAGCTTGACATTCTGCCGGGGCGGTTTGTCTATCTCGGCGATACGGACACCGATATGCGTACAGCCGTCGCGGCGGGCATGTTTCCCGCTGGGGCGCTGTGGGGATTCCGAACCGCCGAGGAATTGAACGAAAACGGAGCTAAGGCGCTTCTAAAGGCACCGAAGGAGGTCATGGGATTGTTTGACGACATAACATAAAAGGAAAATATTGCGTTTACAGCCGGTATTCGCTTATTATATATGGAAAAATTACAGAGAAAGGTTATATGGAAAACCATCGCAAAAGCAGAGTAAAAAGGAATCGAAAGAGCGGCTTTCGGGCGCGTATGAGAACCAGAGACGGACGCAAGACGTTGAGCAGAAAGCGGCGCGTGGGACGCTCGGTAAACGTGTCACCGCATATATAATCAGCCGGCAAAGACATAATAAACGGCAGGATGGAAAGGTAAAGTAATGGTTCGACCAGGTATCGGCTTGTTAATTATGTTTTGTAGCTGCCTTGTTTTGAACGCTCTGGACAAGCCGGCGGAGAATCCGGCCCAGAAGTGGGAAAAGGATATTCGGCAATTCGAGCAGTGGGACAGTAAGAACACATTCCCATCGGATGCTGTGCTGTTCGTGGGCAGTTCGAGCATCCGGCTGTGGCCAACGCAAGAGTGCTTTGGGGAATATGCCGTGATTAACCGTGGCTTCGGCGGCTCTCAGATTTCGGACGTCAATTATTTTGCCAGGAGAATCGTGTTGCCATACAAGCCGAAGGTGATTGTATTTTACGCCGGAGACAACGACGTGGCGGCGGGCAAGAGCGCCCGGCAGATTTTTGACGATTACAAGGCTTTCGTCGAATTGGTACACGAAAAATTGCCGGGGACGAGGATTATTTATATCGGTATCAAACCGAGCCGGAGCCGATGGTCTCTCTGGCCCGTAATGAAAGAGGCGAACGCGATGATTCGGGATTTTTCCGATAAGGATGGCCGGTTGTTTTACTTTGATTCGGCCATGCCGCTAATGGGAAGAGACGGCAAGCCGGACGATGCGTTTTTTCTGAAAGACCAGCTGCACCTGAACGATAAAGGATATGAAGTCTGGACAAAACTAATCCGGCCGGTTATTAAAAAAGCATTTGGACAGTATCAATCCGAATAATGATTGAAAATTGGGCTTGACATTGGTGGTTCTAAGAAGTAGTATTTATAAGGAATTCTCCATTGCGTATTTTGCCGTTTTGCAAGGTCTTTTGCTATATGAGCTTGATTCGTCGAAAAGCAGTTCTTGTTGCAGCAGTATTATTAACTGTTTGCCTTTCAGGCGGCTGCGGCGAGCGTTCCGGCAGGGAGATGCAGGATTTCGCATCCTCTAAAGATTCGGGCGCCACAATCGGCTCGTTAGTCAGTGTCATCGTTCCTGAACCGATTCCCGTCGAAGGATTCGGACTGGTGGCAGGGCTTGAAGGGACCGGTTCTGCAGAATGCCCCCCACAGATAAGGGCGTATCTCAAACAATATACTCTAAGGCAATTGCCCGCCAAGATCAGGCTGAATGTCGATAAATTCATCGACAGCCCCAATACTGCAGTAGTCTCGGTTCAGGGAGTGATACCGGCAATTGCTTCGAAAAACCAGTACTTCGATGTTAGAGTAGCAGCATTACCGAGCACACAGACAACTTCCCTTGATGGTGGTCAGCTATATACGGCCGAGCTAATGATTATAGGAAGCTTAGGTGTAAAAACCAGGATTTTAGCTGACGCAGAAGGGCCGGTATATATAGATAAGATCGACGACGCAGGAGTCGATAACAAGACCGGGTACATCCTGGCTGGGGGAAAAGTTCTCGATGAGTACAAAATTATTCTCACGCTCCACAAACCCGATTTTGGAATGGCAAACCGGATCCGCAACCGTATAAACGGGCGTTTTGACGATGCTGCAGCTAAGGCGGTTTCATCCGAAAGGGTCGAATTTGTCATACCGCCTAAATATAAAGAGCAGAAGCAAAGATTCGTTTCGATAGTTACTGCAATGTATCTTACGCAGGAACCGACAATTGACAGCAAAAGAATAAATACTTATGTGAAAGGACTTTCCGGTTCGCAGGACAAATATTCGAACGAGGTCGCTCTTGAAGCCATCGGCAATGAATGCCTGGACGAACTCGGCGTTTTGCTGAAATCGTCCGATGAGAAAACGCGGCTGCACGCGGGTAGATGCACGCTCAATCTGGGCAGTGACGCTGGCCTGATGGCTCTCAGACAGATCGCTCTGGATAAAGAATCAGCCTATAGAGTAGAGGCTCTGGAATCAATTACAATGGGAGCGAAACGGAATGATGCGGTCTCGATCTCGCGGAAGCTGCTGCGTGACGATGATTTTCACATCAGGCTGGCTGCGTACGAGCAATTACGGAAACTGGACGATGTTGCCATAACACAGGAATTCGTTGGACGTAATTTTTATCTGGAACAGGTTACACAAACAGAACTCAAGACGGTGTTTGTTTCTCGCAGCGGTCAGCCGCGTATTGTGTTATTCGGCGCGCCAATTTATTGCAACGGCAATATTTTCGTGGAATCTGGAAAGGGTGACGTCATCATCAACGCACCATCCGGCCAGAAATATGTAGACATTATCCGCAAGCATCCCAAACGCCCCAGCGTCATAACACAATTAAAAAGCTCCTTCGAAATCGGCGATATTATCAGAACACTATGTGACGAGCCCGTTAAAGAGGGCGAGAAGGGACGCAGTGGTTTGGGTGTCTCTTATGCGGATGCGGCAGCCCTTTTGAAGCAGATGTGTGACATGGGTGTCGTGAAAGCGGAATTTCATGCCGGACCAATGCCAAAAATCGGCCTAAATATCAAGAAATGACAATCCTTCGGCCGATAACAATATTGCGTAATTGGTTTATTACGCTCGGCCTGAGTTTTTTAGGAGTAGTTACCGGACGTTTGCACCAGGGATAATAGATGAGACTTGAAAAGGTTATACTAAACGGATTTAAGAGTTTTGCAGACAAGACGGAATTTGTTTTCGATTCACCAATAACAGCCATTGTGGGACCTAACGGTTGCGGCAAGAGCAACGTCGTCGATGCAGTAAAATGGGTCCTCGGCGAGCAGAGTGTAAAAAGCCTGCGAAGCGGACACATGGCGGACGTAATATTCAGCGGCAGTACCAGCAGAAAACCCCTCGGGGCGGCTGAAGTCAGCCTAATTATGTCAAATTCCGACGGCGTGGGAGCGCGGGTGCTCCCGATTGAAGCGGACGAAGTACAAGTAACTCGAAAGATATATAAAAGCGGGGAGAGTGAGTACCGGATAAACAATAAAGTCTGCCGGCTCAAAGATGTCCGAGAGCTGTTTATGGATACCGGCGTCAGTGCCAAGGCTTATTCGATTCTCGAACAGGGGCAGGTCGAGTATTTGGTAAGTGCATCGAAAACGGACAGAAGATTCATATTCGAAGAAGCCGCCGGCATAAGTAAGTACAAAGCACATAAAAAAGAAGCACTTCGCAAGCTGGAACGAACCGAACAAAACCTGCTAAGGCTTGCAGACATTTTAGGTGAGGTCGGCAAAAGGCTGCGGAGCGTAAAGCTCCAGGCCGGCAAGGCGAGAAACTACCTACAATACACCCAAAGGCTCAAAGAATTGCAGGTGAATTATTCGCTGGTCGAATATGCCAGGCATCAAACAAAGATAAGCGAAAAACAGGAAGCTCTCGGGCAGTTGACCGAACAATACGAGGTGCTCTCCGCAGAAGTAGCTAAAAAGGACATTTTGTTAAGCAGGCTGGGTGAGGAAATAATCGAAACCGAGCATAAGCTCAGCAGTACAGGAAACAGCATTGTCTCAGTTCAGAGCAAAATCGAGCAGAAGCTTCAGCGGATTGATTTTTTGCGAACAAGGATTTCGGAACTTCAGGAAAGAAAGCAGTCGGCAGCGGAAAAAATCGAAAAGCTCCGGGAACAAATGGGCGTTTTCGAGGAAAATGCCGCCAGGTACAGGACCGAGTCGGCAAGCTGTGAGAAAATGCTGGAAGAGAAGACCCGGGACATAGAGCATGTCCAGGCAGCCATCCAGAAAGTCAACGCCGAATGTACATCGCTTGAAGCACAGCTTGAAGATGAAAAATCGGGAATTATCGATATAGTCAGAAGGACCGCGCAGCTTCATAATGAGGTCCAGAGCATTTCGGTCTATCGCAATAATTTATCCAGCCAGAAAGACCGCCTTGCTGGCAGGGTTCAAACAGCCCGCGCCGAATTAGAAGATTTGCTGGCCGAAAAGGCCCGGCACAATGCTCGTTTGGATGATATTGAAAAAGTGCTGAGCGACTTAAATAAGAGTCTGGAATCCAAACGAAAAAATTCCGAAGATGTTGAAGGATCTTTGGCTGAGGACAACATGCGGCTGGCCAATAGTAAAGAAGCGCGAAGTGCGCTGAACAGCGAACTGGCAATTTTGACCGATATGGAAAAACGTTGCGAGGGTCTTAAGCCGTCAGTCAAAAGCATCCTGCAGAATCGTTCGCTCGAAAACAACAGGTTCGATTACGTCGAAGGGATGCTGGCAGATATCATAGAAGCCAACGTTGAGTACGCTAGTGCCATCGAAGCTGTCCTCGAAGGCAAGACCGACTCTCTGGTGACAAACAGTACGAGTAGAATGCTGGCCGACAGCGAACAAATCGAGGCTCTTGACGGGAGGGTTAACTTCATATGTCTCGATAAAATCGGGCCGTTCGTTGACAGTGACGATTTCTCCAGCTACGAATGTGTCAAAGGAAGGCTTGTCGAATTTGTCAGGTTCGATGACAAATACGCACCATTGGCCTGGAAGCTGCTCGGCAAGACACTGGTCGTTGATTCTCTTGAAAAGGCCGCCGAGCTGGCCGACCACATAGCAAAAGGTTACAAGTGTGTCACTTTGAAGGGCGAATTCGTAAGCACTGATGGAGTGATAAAACTCGGGCCCCTCGGTAAAGCGACAGGCCTGATATCGCGCAAAAGCAGGCTGCGTCAACTGCAGGATATCATCGCCAATATCACATCTGAGATAGAAGCGATTGAAAACCAGATTGAGAAAAATCATCAGACGAAGATTCACCTCGATAAGCTGTGTAAGGATTTGAGGACGGCGGTCTATGAGGCGAATACCGAACAGATGCAGGTAAAGTCGAAGCTCAGCGTTATAGAACAGAATATAAAGCGGCTGAAAGATGAAGAGCCTTTGATTGCCAGTGAAATTGACCTGCTGGCTGAGCAAATAGCCCAGTCGGTGCAGAAAGAGTACGACTCGAAGCAGAAATTGTACGAGCTTGAGGTTGTGAACAACCAGCGGACCGAACACATAGAACAACTTCAGACAAGGCATGCCGAGCAAAAACAGCAGCAGCAGGCGTTGTCGGACATGCTGACCGATTTGAAGATTGCCCTGGGACAGATTACAGAGCAAAGCAAGGCATTAAAACAGGCAATCTTCAGCCTGGACAGCCAGATACAGGAGAACCGGACGGCCGCCGGCGCCGCCGAAAAGGAAACGGCAAGCTGTGCCGAGCAATTGACAGTCGCCCAAAGGGATATTCTTAACTGTGAAGCGTCAGTTTCGGAACTTTTCGTTGAAAAAGAGAAGAACCAGCAGAGCAGCCGGCTCCTGCAGCAGGAAGTACAAAGGTTGTTTGAAGAGAAGCAGCAAACGGAGGAGCTTATACGGGTAAAACGTGCCGAGAAAGGCCAGGCCGAGGAAAAGACCAATGAGCTGAAGATAGAATTGAGCCAGTTAGAAGTCAGACAGCAGGACCTGGTTGAGAGGATTAGAGATGAGTTGCAGATCGAGCTGGCTGAGGCCTACAAGGACTACACCGACCAGCATGTCGATTGGGAGGGAATAAGAGAAGAAATAACGGAGCTTAGAGGCAAGATCGAACGGCTCGGCAACGTCAACGTGGACGCCATCGAAGAGCAGGAAGCCCTCGAAAGCCGGCACGAGTTTTTGAGTACCCAGGTACAGGACCTTAACAGCAGTAAGGCGCAGCTCCAGCAGCTTATCAATCGCCTGAACAAGAAGAGCCGGGAGAAATTCCAGGAAACGTTTGATGAAATAAGGGGACATTTCCAGGAGATTTTCCGCAAGCTGTTCGGCGGCGGGAAAGCAGATATTATACTCGAAGATGCCGAGGACATTCTCGATGCCGGAATTGAGGTAATAGCCCGCCCGCCGGGCAAGGAAACAAGAAGCATATCGCTGTTGAGCGGCGGCGAAAAGTCGATGACCGCACTGGCACTGCTGTTTGCGGTTTTCAAGGCCAAGCCTTCGCCGTTTTGCTTCCTCGATGAGGTCGATGCCGCCCTGGATGAGGCGAATAACGAGCGTTTCAATATGCTGGTTCGCGAATTTCAGAAGGATTCACAGTTCATAATCATAACGCACGCCAAGCGCACGATGAGTATTGCCGATGTGCTGTTCGGCATTACGATGCAGATACGCGGCGTCAGCAAGAAAATAAGTGTCCGCTTCGGCGAATACGAAGAAGAACCCGCCGCCGTGGCATGATATTTCGCTTGTTACTCGGCGCTCATGATCTGTGGTTCGCGTTTCAATCATGTAGCTGTTGTGCATTTCTGGGGACATATTCATTATTCGATTTAAGCCTTATGCGCACGATGATTATTCAATACTCCGAACATCCCCATGCCGTGTATGGTATATCCCGGTAGCGATATCAGGTACTTAGTCATCTGACTACGACGAACAACAGCATACATATCGTTATCTACGAACGGTTTATAAAACAAAACACCCTCGTGACGTATGTATTATG
This sequence comes from Sedimentisphaerales bacterium, assembly GCA_016936275.1. Taxonomy (GTDB): domain Bacteria; phylum Planctomycetota; class Phycisphaerae; order Sedimentisphaerales; family Anaerobacaceae; genus JAFGPJ01. The sequence goes on along the minus strand of JAFGPJ010000341.1, from coordinate 289 downwards.
TCCCGGCAAAGTTATCGCGCGTAGTCAAATGACTACGATGAATTATGGTCTAAGTAACGTTGGCTGCAATATATCCGAATGGGATATATAGTGATGGAAAATATTTTTTGACTTCACCCGATACGATGATATATTATAACGTATACAGCTATCGTCGTTCTCTAAATGCGATTTGATTGAAGGGATGGAATGTGAAAGCCATAGCGAGATGTGCTCTATTTATTCTCGTCGTTGGGGGTCTTGGTGGACGTGCGCTGGGAGATGGCAAGTTCTTCGTTGAGAAAGTCCC
>JAFGPJ010000047.1 GCA_016936275.1 Sedimentisphaerales bacterium | reverse complement strand
GCCCTTTGCACTGGGCAGCCGGACAGGGACACAAAAACGTGGTCGACCTTCTTATATCCAAAGGAGCTAATATTGACGCTGCAGACAAAGATGGTGTAACCGCTCTACAACGGGCGGTTATGTCGGGTCACCAGGAAGTTGTCGAGCTTCTTGTCGCAAATGGCGCCCAAATCGGTGGTGATACGCTCCACATGGCGGCCATTAACGGGTATAAGGACATTGCTGAGCTTCTCATTGCATTTGAAGATGACGTTAACGCGAAAACGGCGTCCAGGCTTTTCTCCTCAAAAACAAAAATACTAAGAGCTATAGACAGCACTCCATTACATCTGGCAGTTGTCGAGGGCCACAAGGATGTCGCTGAGCTTCTCATTAAAAAGGGAGCAGATGTAAATGCAAAAGATGCCACGAGAGTCACTCCACTGCATTGGGCGGTAATAGGAGGATACAAAGACATAGTAGAGCTTCTGATTGCCAACGGGGCGAACGTTAATTCCAAAGATAAAAATGGTATTACTCCTCTTCGTTGTGCTGCTTGGCAAGGTTACAAGGAAATAGCCGAGCTGCTCCGCAAGCATGGGGCTGTAGAATGACAAAACTCGCAATATTTAAAGGTTTAATGAAATTGAAATTCTTTCCAAGAAAAATAAATATTGCCCTTTTGATTTTCCTTATACTTCTGGGAGTTATGGGGATTTTCCTGGAAAAATTCTCTTCCGGGTGAGGTAATCCAGTTCGTGCTCTTGGAGAGTACCTGATATATTCCTTTCTTCCGGCAGCAATTCTTCTGTCTGTCATCGGTTTCCAAAGCGGTATAAAAAATGATTTTCTCAAATCACTCTTGCATGGATACACAATTACCTTAATCTTTGCCGCATTCTCCAGTGTTTCTCTATCCATTGTATCACGTGGAAGCCTTAGCGAAATTACTTTTTTGATAGGCATCGTTTTATATTTATTTTGGATTTTTTTAATCTATGCTGTACTTACGGGTATTGTTTTACTCTTTGTAAGAAAATTGAAATCGAAAAAATATCTCCGTTTAGGTTACGCGATAGCGATTGCCGTCTTGGGAGCTGGCTTTTGCATCGGACATTATATAATTGCAAGAGCTGTTGCTGAGGCGATTTATATAGGAATCATGATGAGCCATTGATGCCGATTTCGCAGTCTAACATACTAAATTCAGATTTTTATCAGAGATTTTTCAAGAAAACCCTCGATATAGTTAGGTCGAACTAACTATATTAGGTATTGTCAATGCCGTTTGACTTCGGTATTGGCTCGTGCGCCTTTCGTTGATAAACCTTTTCATAGGCCTTACAGGCGGGGCAGATACCCGATTCGAGTTTTTTGACGAACCAAAAAATCAGACCTTTCTGTTTCTCGCGTGCGCGCTTACAAACCGGACATTCCAGGCACTGTTTGGCTCTTGCAAGGTCTTTCTCGGTAACTTCTTCGCTTTGCATAACTTGCTCCTGCTGAAATGAAATCCTGTAATAAATTTCGGATTAAAAACCACCGCATTTCTGCTTTGCGAAGAACCGTCAATCGTTCCCCGTCACCAGCTCAATACCGTTGCCTGTTTTGAGATTGCGTGAATACTTCTTGTCCTTCGGATTGTTCCAGTGCTCGTGGGCGCCGAGACTTATTAGAGCCGTGCCGTCATTTTCCGGATCGTACTTCGTCCCCGACGGCGGCTTATCGGCCAATGCCGCCTCATGCAGATAATTGTCCGGATTGCCGGTCACGTCCACAACCTTCGGATTAAGGAACTGTTCATTCCGCAAAAAATCCAGACCAACCGAATCGATGGCCACCATGTCCTGCGAGACGAAAATGCTGGAGAACCAATCATTTTCAAAACTCACAAAGCGTATCACGTTGCCGGTTTGATTTCGTGCCGGATACAATGCATCGATCATGTACAGCAGCGTTTTACCGCCCAAGTGTTCGTGCCCGTTCAGATTCACCAGGCAGTTATACGAGCCCATCGGATCTTTTCGATTACCGTATCCATGCAGCGGGCTGGGCGTCCAGCCGCGATCGTTGGGAAAATAAGTCGTGCCGAAGTGGTTCTTTGCGCATAATGTCACGCCGAACAAAGTGTGCGCTCTCATCAGCGCCAGGTTTATCAAGTATTTTGCCTCGGTCACGCACGTCGGCAGGTATGTTATGCCGGCCTTCGTATGAAGCGGATTGCTCGTATCGGCAACCGCGGAGATTCTCCCACCGCCCGCTCTGTCCGGACTAACCACGAACCTGATATTTTGGAAGTCCGGAGATGGATTGCTCCTTATCTTGTTGTAAATCGGATCTCCGATAGACCGCGATGCATCAAACAGAGTGATTGCTGAGCCGGGTACGCCCGCATTATTTATAAGCTGCTCGACAAGTGAACAAACAACATGAGGGCTCGGATTGCCGATGTCCGGCGTCCACTCGGCCCGGCGGTCCTGATTCATGTTGAGCTTGATAGCAATCTTTTCCGGCTTTCGATAACCCACCTCGCCCAAGCCCTTGCTTTTATTGAAGTACTTAAAAAGCGCATCCCATGCCTGAGAGTCGCTTGATTGGCCGGTCAATCTCTGAATAGCTTTGGAAAGCATAGCATCAACCGTCTTCTGGTCGGTGTTGTTATCATCCCACCAGCTACCCGTCGAGCCGTCCCAACCGGTTGCATCGGGATCGCGAATCCATACGACTCGCCCGGGATTAATCCCCTTCGCTGTGCCTATCGGGCTGTTTGCCGGCTCCGAAGGCTCGAAAACAGCAGCATTCGCCGGATTATTATCCGTAATAGAGATCGCACACCAGACTATAGCGACGGCCGCCGCGGCACAAATTAAGCCCAGCACATATCTTGATTTATACAGCAGAAGCCTCGCTCTGTGATACACCAATGTCGAGCTAATCAGTCCAACAATCCAGACCACAAAGCCGCCAGCCAGCGGCCCGGCTAACCTTTGGCATGGATATGTCGCACGTGAAGGTTTTGGTATCACACGAACCAGAAACCAGACCAGACAGACCAGTCCTGCAACCGGTAGCAGCAACATCAGCCAGTGGTGCTTTTTGATCAGTGAGGCATGTCTGTCCGTTCGATAACAACCGCCGAAATCTTTATGTGAAATAATATGATTTTCTGCCGCTTGGCAGCTCTTTACAGTGTGTTTTAAAGTTTTGGGTAACATTTGAAAGTCTCCAACAATTTCTAATTACTCATCCGGCTTGGTCAATCTATAATAACCGCATTGTAATCCAAAGAAACATCATGTTCAATGCTATTCTGATCAAAACTGAAGACTTCGGTTTTTTTACAGAACTTTATCAAGAAAACAATATGCAAATCCACCTTTAGTTGAAGGAAATCAAACAACAGTATGTAGAAATACACTTGCAGAACATGATCAGTTCGTTCATACTAAACGGACCTAAAATCGTTGTTTCTAAGTCTGATAAAAAATTGTCTGTTTCGGATGTAATTTTCTAAGGGAGCGTTCTATTATGTTTAACCAAGTCATTTCTCGTCGAAGATTTGTCAAAGATTTAGCACTTGCAGGCGGGGCGATCGCGATGGGTACAAACTCAGCCGAAAGCACCGAACAAAATCGTAGCGGCAAGCTTCACTTGGCCTGTAACCAATATCCCTGGACCGTTTTCTATGCCCGGGACAATCGCGATTTCAACAAGGAGCTGAATAAGGGACTGGGCGAGGTCACCGCCAGCGGATTCGACGGTTACGAGCCGCTCGCCAATAATCCAGAGGAGCTTGACCGACTCGGGCCGCTGCTGAAAAAGCACGGCCTCGAAATGAGGTCGCTATATGTTAACAGCACACTTCACGAATCCGACAAAGCTCAAGCAAGCATCGATTCTGTGCTTGCGATTGCGCGCAGAGCAAAAGAGCTCAGCACAAAAATCATAGTTACAAATCCGAGCCCGATCCGTTGGGGCGGGCCGGAAAACAAGGACGACGCTCAACTCAGAGTACAGGCAGTGGCAATAGAAAAATTAGGGCGTGAGATGAAAGCGATTGGACTGACGCTGGCGTATCATAATCACGATATTGAATTGCGAAACGCCGCCCGTGAGTTCCATAACATAATGGCCGGCACCGATCCGGCGTATGTTACCCTTTGCCTGGACGCTCATTGGATTTACCGCGGGGCCGGCAACTCGGCAGTAGCTCTATTCGATATTCTGAAACTATACGGCTCCAGAATCACTGAGCTGCATCTTCGCCAGTCGAAAGATAACATCTGGGCCGAAACCTTCAGCGAAGGCGACATCAACTACCAGGCATTATCAAAGCACCTATTGGACGTCGGCGTCCGGCCGCATATCGTTATGGAGCAGGCCGTAGAGACAGGCACACCAAAAACAATGTCCACAATCGAAGCCTTCCAAAAAAGCAGCCAATATGCCAGAGAAGTCTTCGCAGCATTTGCATAGAACCCTGTATCTTTGAGCTTAAAGTTTACGAAGACCGGCCTATAGCCGCTGCTTTTTTGTGCTCGCGGTTGTGCAGGTTCACATCGAGGATGGTTTTGAGTCCTACGAGCACAACGAGCAGGGGCGCGGGAGAGCCAGCAACCATAGTCAAAAAGCCGCCGGCAATAATCGCGATGTGCATCACCACGACGCGTCCGTAGGGGCTGCCCATCAGCTTGTCGGGTCTGGCTGTGGTGTACTCTCGCTTCAGCAGGTAATTCTGAACGAAGGAGACGCCGTGACTTACAAACAACGCCAGCACGGCAAGTCTAACCTGCGAAGGTACTACCGAATACATATACTTGACGACATTGAAAAGCATCTGAACGAAGACCAAAAAGCAGGGCCAATCCATTCTGCCCATGGGCGGTCCCTGCCCTCCGTCATGGAACAATGCCAGCACGAAAAAACCGTGGATTGCCGTAAAGCCACCGTAGTGAACGATAAAGAACGGAATGAGAAACAGCTTGCCCAGATGAGCGATCGGGTGGGGCACTGCTGCTAACACCATCTTCAAAACATTGTAGAATCCGATTACGATGTTCTCTGTCCAGTATAGCAGAACAACATAAAAAGCATTCCAGCCGAGGAACAAGACTCCGAATAAGGGTATGGCATTCGCCGTTAAAAGGGCGATTACCGGTATGTCAAGCCAGTTTTTTTTGAGAGCTTCATATGCCGGGCATTCTCTTACGCCGGGATTCAGCCTTCGTTGGCATTTAGTACATTATTCGATCACGTGGATGTTTTTGGCCTTACATATATCCTTGAGCTTTTTGGGCCAGATGGTTGCACTGACTTCTCCGATATGGGCCTTCTTCAGGATTAGCATGAAGGTTCGTGACTGGCCGATACCGCCGCCAATACTTAGTGGAATCTCATTGTTGACGATTGCCTGATGGTACGGATATTCGAGCATATTCATCTGGCCGGAAAGCTCCAACTGTTTTACGAGCGTTTCTGCATTTACACGTATACCCATTGAGGTCAATTCATGCCGGCGTTTCGTTACAGGATTCCAGACGAGAATGTCGCCGTTAAGTCCGTGCATTTGCCTGCCGTCCTCGCTTGTGGTCTCGGTCACCCAATCGTCATAATCGGCGGCGCGCATCTCATGCGGATAGCCATCTTCGAGAACCCAGCCGATGCCGATAATGAAGATGGCAGGGTATTCCTGTACTATCGCCGTCTCACGCTGCTTGCGAGGCAGGTCGGGGTATCTCTCCAGTATCTCCTCGGCATGGATAAAGGTCAGCTCGTCCGGCATGTCGGCATATTTGTCGGTCTTTAACTTTGGGAAGAGTTCCTGGGCGTGTTTTTCGGCGCCTTTGAGGACTTTCCATATTTTCCTTACTACTTCACGCAGAAAATTCAGGTTGCGCTGCTCGGCGGTGATTGCCAGCTCCCAGTCCCACTGGTCAACGTAAGCACTGTGGTCGTGGTCGAGAAAGTAGTCTTTGCGTACGGCACGCATATCGGTCAGCAGACCCTCACCAATCTCCATACCGAATTGTTTGAGCGCCATTCGTTTCCATTTGGTGGCGGCCTGGACGACCTGAGCGTCAACCGGATTTTTGTCACGGTCGTTCGAGACGTGGAACTGAATCGGTGTCCGCGAGCCGTCGCGGTCGAGCATATCATTGACTCCGCTCTCGACGTCCACAATCAGCGGAACGGTCACGCGAATCAGGTTAAGCTCCTTACATAGTTTTTCCTCAATGTAGTCTTTGACGGCATAGGTGGCAAGCTGGGTCTCCTTCGGATTCAATAAAGAAGTATAATCCTGCGGCAGGATTTTCTCTAATTCGTCGTAATCCCCGATCCCCGGCCCGGCTAAATCCGCTTTCTTTTCGTCTGTCATTCTTGGTACTCCTAATTATTGGCATTTGGGTTGTGTAAGTATATTGTACTTATTGTCACTTAGACGCCGCAAATAATAGTATAGACGCCGATGGATTTCAAGATTGTTTCGCTAAAAAACATGGAAGAAATGGTCAATCAGACGTGTCATCCCTTAACCAAGCAACGAATTGTTTCAGGCCGGTCTGGATGGATGTTGAAGGCTCGAAGGCCAGTTCTTCGGCAGCTTTGGTTATATCGGCATAAGTACGTTCGACATCACCAGGCTGAGGAGGGAGATATTCCCTGATTGCTTTTTTGCCGAGGGCTTTTTCCATTTCAGCGATTAAATCGTTAACTGTAATTGGTTCTGATTCGCCCAGATTGTAGATATTAAAACCATCGCATCGGGCCATCGCAGCAATGATCCCGTTTACGATATCATCGATATATGTAAAATCACGCATCATCGAGCCATCGCCATAGACGGGTATGGGCCTGTCCTGCTCGATAAGTTTTGCGAATTTGTGGATTGCCAGGTCCGGCCTTTGGCGAGGGCCGTAAACAGTGAAAAAACGCAGGCAGGTTATCGACATGCCGCAAAGGTGATGATATGTGTGACAAATAAGTTCTCCAGCCTTTTTTGTCGCAGCATACGGTGAGATTGGAAAATCGACGTTGTCATCCTCGGAGAAGGGGACTTTGTCATTATTGCCATAGACGCTGGAGCTTGAGCCGAAAATGAACTTGTCTATCTCGTGTTTTGTTGCCAACTCAAGCAAGATCATTGTTCCATTTATATTGACGTCAGCATAGAGCAGTGGCTGGTCGATTGACGGGCGAACACCGGCTTTTGCCGCCAGATGAACAATAACCTGAACATCCCCACTGATGGCTTTGGTCATAGCTTCATAGTCGCGGATGTCGGCTTCAAAGAGCTGGAAGTTTTTGTTTTTCAGGCAGTCACTAATGTTTTGCCGCTTTATCTGCGGATCATAAAAGTCGTCGAAATTATCAACGCCGACCACGTTCCAGCCATTGGCCAAAAGCCGCTCACACAAATGCGAGCCGATGAATCCGGCAGCTCCTGTAATTAATGCTCTCATTGAAGTCTGAATCCCCAATTTTTCCATGTTGGTGCGTTTCGTTGTTGTGCGATTACGCCGATAAGATAATTATTATTCCGAAGGTTAAAACAATCAGGGCGATAATTCGAAAAATCAGTGCCGGTTGGTCCTGGTACCAATCGAGTATCCTTCTGATTTTTTCAGGACCGAGTAAAAATATCAAAAGGCCCCCCGCAAGAAAAATAAGCCCTGATGCGATTATTATCCAAGGGTATCCGCATTCTCGAGCAGCGATCAGGAATACAATCGCCAAAGCAAACCTCAATAGTCCGGCTAAGTATATCCGCTTGCCTTTTTTGAAAAATCCCATCAACTTTTTAATAATATCAGGCCTGAGAAAATATGCAATCCCCATAAGAGTAAAGAGCATACCCAAACTCTTAATAACCATAACAATACGCATCAGTTCATCCTTTCATCCAGCCTGTGGTGGAACAGAACTTCAAACGGATGCTCTTCCGATACTGTGATACTCAATTCCCGCTCTTTTGACTATATCGGGATTATAAAGGTTTCTGCCGTCAAAAATCACAGGCTTGTTAAGCTTCTTTGCTATGACCTCGAAGTCGGGATTGCGAAACTCCTGCCAGTCGGTGAAGATAACCAGCGCATCGGAGCCGTCAAGCGCATCGTAGCCGTTTTGTGAGATTTCGATCGCGCCGTCCAGAGCCGCCATCGCTGAGGAGGCCGCCTCGGGATCATAGGCCCTTATTTTCATCCGGCAATCGAGAAACTTCTTTATACAAAAAATTGCCGGCGATTCTCTGACGTCATCAGTCTTCGCCTTAAACGCCAGTCCCCAGACCGCAAATCTTATCTGGCCTTTAGAGCCGTTGAAATAACTGATGATCCGTTCCGCAAATCGCTCCTGCTGTTTTATGTTCACCTGCTGAACGGCTTTTGCTATCGTCATCTCAACACAATTCTCAGAGCCGGTATGAATCAGCGCCCGGATATCTTTTGGAAAGCACGCGCCGCCGTAGCCGACGCCTGGAAAAAGAAAAGCCGAGCCGATCCGCGAATCGCTGCCAAGGCCCCGCCTGACCAGCTCTATATCCGCCCCGAGCTTCTCGCACAGCACTGACAGCTCGTTCATAAATGAGATTCTTGTTGCCAGCATCGTGTTGGCTGCGTATTTTGTCATTTCCGCCGATATCGGGTCCATAAACAGTATTCGGCTGCTCTTTCGCATAAACGGGCTGTATAATTGCTGCATTATAGTACGCACCGGTGGATTATTAGTGCCAATGATTATCCTGTCCGGACTCATAAAATCTTCAACTGCGGCACCTTCCTTCAAAAACTCGGGATTGCTGACGTAATCAAAGTTAACCTCAGTTTTCGATTTTATAATATCAGTCACCATTTGGCATGTGCCAACAGGTACGGTGCTCTTGGTAGCTATGATGCGATAGTCAACAATGTTTTCGGCGATACTGCCGGCAACTGAAAAGACCGCCGAGGTGTCTGATGATCCATCCGGCGCCGAGGGTGTCCCGACCGCAATAAAGATAATAAGTGAATTGTCCAGGCCGTATTTCAAATCCGTGGTAAATTCGAGCCGGCCGAGCTTTTCATTACGCTTGACCATTTCGGTCAGGCCCGGCTCATAAATCGGGATTATCCCATTTTTCAGATTGGTAATTTTTCCGCTGTCATTATCAACACATACGACTTTGTTGCCCGCCTCTGCAAGGCACGCGGAAGTGACCAATCCGACATAACCAATACCAACCACGCAAATCTGCATTCTACGATTTCCTTTACTTGTCTATTTTGATCAATCGACAACCTCTATCATATCAACATCTATCTCAACACTTGCCGCCTGACCGAGCATATCCACCTGCAGGACAAGTCGAGTGTCACTTCTGGTTGTGACAACAATACCCTGCAAGCCAAGCAGCGGGCCGGCCATAACCCTACACTTCTGACCTGCTTTGATGTATTTATGAGGTATCAGCGGAGCACCGGCCCGAAGCGCCTGCTCGATTTGCACTAACTCTTCGAGCAACTTCTGCTGGTCCTTGACTTCTATCAGGTTCGCCACACGATCGGTCCGCCACAGCTCACTCCGCTCGTCTTCGTTGCCGCAAAAAAACAGGTACCCGCTGAACAGCGGAAGCAAAGACTTTATTGTTCGCCGGCTCTTGCGCCTAACCTTCCAGCTCATTGGAAGAAAGTAGCACATATTTTTACGGATCAAATCGTGGGCCAGGGCCTTTTCGTTCCTGCTCTTGGTATGGGCCACCCACCATTCGCCCTGGAAATCACTAATTGGCTCAGCTTCCGGCCAGATAATCGGAGGATTTTCACTTAATTTCAGCAACTTTTTCTTCCTAACTTATCCCGTAAAACTTTAGTACCGTCCTGGCAACACATTCAATTTCCTCCGGCGGCAGCTCCGGGTAAACCGGAAGCGATAAGACTTCGCCACAAAGTTTTTCGGCAACCGGCATATCACCTTGCTGGTAGCCAAGCTCCTTAAAGCAATCCTGCAGATGTAACGGCTT
>JAFGPJ010000340.1 GCA_016936275.1 Sedimentisphaerales bacterium | reverse complement strand
GCAGTGAGAGTCAGGATGCCCTCAAAGAAGATATTTTGAGGCGGAAGAGAAATTATTACTTGACTTTGAGTTCTTCATAGGTGGCTGGATGTATAAAAATAAAATCATTCCGGGATTTATTTGATGGTTTCGTGCGGAAAATTCTGGTAAGAATAATACGGATAATCGAGGTTAATTATGAATAACGACATAACGAAACAAGGGCCGACGGGCAATGATTCGCCTTTTGAAAGAATAAAACGTATAAATGACGCCGGGAATGAATACTGGTCGAGCAGGGATTTCTCGCAGATTCTTGGCTATTCGGATTATCGTAACTTCGAGCAGGTCATAAAGAAGGCAAAAAAGGCATGCTTCAACAGCGGACATCGCATCGAAGACCATTTCGTTGATATCACCGAAATGGTCGATATAGGCAGCGGTGCTCAAAGACCGATTAATTCTGTTTATATGTCCCGTTACGCCTGTTACTTAATAGTACAGAACGCCGATCCCGGCAAGGAAATTGTGGCGTTAGGACAGACTTATTTTGCTGTTCAGACGCGAAAACAGGAAATTTCCGAGCAGCAAGTTGAAGATGATCGGCGTTTGCTTCTGCGTCGGGAGATGAAGGTGCATAATGTGCGTCTTGCAGGGGCGGCAAAAGAGGCCGGAGTGGTCAAAGCGTCCGATTATGCTATTTTTCAGAATCACGGATATATGGGATTATATGGCGGCCTGACCGCACAGGATATTCATAAAAAGAAGAGACTCAAAAAAGGCCAGCAGATTCTCAACCACATGGGAAGCACCGAGCTTGCGGCTAATCTTTTCAGGGCCACTCAGACTGAGGAAAAACTTCGTCGCGATAATATTAAAGGCAAGGAAAAGGCAAATCGAACACATCGTGAGGTAGGCAGGAAAGTCCGTCAGACCATCAAAGAGCTTGGCGGCACAATGCCTGAGAATTTGCCTGTTGCCGAGGATATTAAGAAGCTTGAGACAAAACGAAGAAAAGAGCTTAGAGATAAATCAGATTAGCCCAAAGCGCTCACAACGAATTCCGGATTTTCCTCGAAGACTCGCAGCAGTGCCATTGCAGGGCCTCTCGGTGTCCTTCGGCCCTGCTCCCAGTTCTGAACCGTATCGACGCTAACTCCGATCATCCTGGCGAACTGTGATTGTGATACCGTTACGGATTTTCTGAGCTTGCTTATATTGACCAACTACCCTAAATATGTTAAAATAAGTAAAGATGGTAAATAAACTTTAAGCTTAAAGTTTTAGCTTAGAACTTATTTAAGACCCGCTGAAGTCTGAAGACAGACATCTGACCTCTGATTTCTGGCCGATAATGGGGATTTTGGTAGTAAGAAATATTGTTTATAACCTAAGTCGTTGAAGAAACAGGACACCACGTGTGGTATCCCGCTCTGGAAGGAGATATGAAATGCTCAAGGCCGTAGAGATTTTCTCGCTTTCTTTGATACTAACCGCTCTTTGGGCCTGCCCGGCTTTCGCCCAGCCCGATCCGGGTGACGATCCCAACGAGTACGCCAACACTGATGTATTTACAAAGCCTGTAATCAGCGAGTTTATGGCAAGCAACGGCAGCAGTGAGCCGCTGGACGAGGGCGAGCTGCTGGACGAAGACGGCGATTCTTCCGACTGGATCGAGATTTATAATCCGACCGCCGAGGCCGTCCATCTTGGCGGCTGGTACCTTACAAATGATGCCGACAATCTCGAACAGTGGAAATTTCCGGACGGCGTAGTATTAGGTTCGGGGCAGTTCCTGGTCGTTTTCGCTTCCGGCAAAGACCGGGCGGCGGCCAACGCCGAGCTGCACACCAACTTCCAGCTTAACGCCGATGGCGAATATCTTGCGCTCGTCGAACCCGACGGCACCACAATCGCCCACGAATACGGCCCGGAATTCCCGAAGCAGTTGAGCGACGTTTCCTACGGCCTGGGGCAATACGCCACATCTTTAGTACCCGCCGGGGCGAGGATTTCCTATCGCGTTCCCACCGCCGGCGACGAAGGTAAGGACTGGACGGCACTCGACTTCGACGACTCGGCATGGAACGCCGGGCAGACCGGCATCGGCTTCGGCGCCACCACACCTGGTTTCGAAGTGATTTACTACAAGGCCAATACGACCATCAGCAACATGGACACCGCAGAGCTGGTAATCGGAAATGCATCCTATCAGAGCACTGTTGCTTCCGAGACGGCGTCGGTGATTAACTATTTCAACACCGGCAGCGAAGGCCACTTCACTGAAAATAATCCTTTCCCGTCCACGACAATAGGCGCCGACATGGAGGACTTCGCCGTGCTCGTAACCGCCAAGGTACTGATTCCAATAGCCGGCGACTGGTCGTTCGGCGTCAACAGCGACGACGGCTTCAAAGTGGAAATGACCAACGGCACCAATGTGCTGGAGTTTTCCTATCCCGATCCACGGTCTCCGAGCGACACAATCGTCACCTTCAACATTCAGGACTGGGGCCTTTATGATCTGCGTCTGGTCTTTTACGAGCGAGGCGGCGGCTCGGGGCTGGAATTCTTCGCCGCACAGGGGCGTCACTCATCGTTCAACTCACGCTTCCGGCTCGTTGGTGATATCACGAACGGCGGGCTTTACGTATTGAGCTCCAGCGACGAAGCCAACACGAACGTCGAGCAGCAAATGAAAAACGTCAATGCTTCGCTGTGGACGCGTATCGAATTCGAGGGCGACCAGACCGCCTTTTTCAATTCGCTGGCGCTGCGGATGAAATACGAGGACGCTTTCGTTGCGTACTTGAACGGCATCGAAATCGCAAGAGGCAATTTTACCGGCACACCGGCATGGAATTCCGCCGCCGATGGCGACCGTCCGAACGAATTGTCCTCGGAGTTCGAGCAAATCGACATTTCCAATATGACCGGTGACTTGCGGGACGGCAAAAACGTGCTGGCAATCCACGGCATGAACGACGACAGCACCGACGGCGAGTTCCTCATCCTGCCCGATCTTATCGCCGCCAGCAACCGTTTGACGCCGCAGTACTTTACTACGGCCACACCGGGGGAATTTAACGTTTCCGGCGCAATGAATATCGTGAGCGATACGAAATTCAGCGTCGATCGCGGCTTCTACGACATGCCCTTCGACGTGGCGATTACGTGCGATACGCCGGGTGTCACAATTCATTATACCCTGGACGGCAGCACACCGACCGAATCGTACGGCAATGAATACTTCGTGCCGATAAGAATATCAACGACTACATGCCTGCGGGCGATGGCCTTCAGGCCCGGCTGGGTATCGACAAACGTCGACACGCAGACTTATATTTTCCTAAGCCAGGTGGCCCGCCAGTCAAACAGGCCGTTTGGTTTTCCCAGTAGCTGGGGCTCGACCACTGCGGACTACGAGATGGACCCGGATGTAGTCAACGATCCGCAGTACAGCGGCCAAATCAGGACTTCGCTTTTATCGCTGCCGACCATGTCCATTGTCACCGAGACGGACAACCTGTTCGGCGCCGGCGGCATCTATTCGAATTCAGGTTCTGCCGGTGTAGCATGGGAAAGGCCAACTTCGGTTGAATATTTCTTCCCCGACGGCACAAACGGTTTCCAAATAAATGCAGGCTTGCGAATCTATGGCGGCGATCCTTTCCGCGGCATGAATCTAACAAGAAAAAAATCGTTCCGCCTACTCTTCAAACGCCAGTATGGACCAACCAAATTGAATTATCGTTTATTTGATTACCCGGATGCAGCCGAGAAATTTGACACTATCGTTCTTCGTGCCGGCTCGAATGACGGCTGGAACAACTGGGGAGGTACGAATACACAGTACATCATCGACGAATTCATGCACCGCTTCCAACTGGAGACGGGGCAGCTTTCGCCCCACGGGACTTTTATGCACATGTACGTCAACGGGCTTTACTGGGGCCTGTATCACGCTACTGAACGGCCTATGGCTTCTTTCTGCTCCAACTATTACGGCGGTGACAAGGAAGAATGGGATTCTCTGAATTCCGGCACACCCACCGGTGAGAGTCAGACAACAACCTGGAACGCCATGCTCAGCCAGGTCAATGGTGGACTAGCCAACACCGAATCCTACCAGAGGATACAGGGCAACAATCCGGACGGCACGAACAATCCCAATTACGACGACCTTTTGGATGTCGAAAACTATATCGACTGGCTGTTCACCAACTTCTGGGGCGGCACGGGGGACTGGCCCAATCATAACTTTTTCGCAGCGTGCCGCCGGCCGCCAAACGCTACCGGATTCAAGTTCTTTAACTGGGACTCTGAAGGCGCGATCGTCGTCTGGTCGAGCCTCAATGCGAACGTCACCAGCGTTAGCGCTAACGGCGCCAGGCCGTACGTCACGCTCAGAGATAACGAAGAGTTCCGCATGCTCTTTGCCGACCATGTTTACCGGCACATGTTTAACGGAGGCGCGGGAACGACGGAGGCCTCTTATGTCCGCTACAAGGAACTTGCCGACCAGATCGAGATGGCCATAATCGCCGAGTCGGCACGCTGGGGCGACCAGGCGCGCAGCAACCCCTACACGCTTACCGACTGGCGGAACACTCGCAACTATATCCTCAATACTTACATGCCCCAGCGCCCGACAATCATCCTGGGACAGTTGCGCAACGCGGGTCTGTACCCTTCCATTGATCCGCCGACTTTTAATATCAACGGCAGGCCTCAGCACGGTGGACAGATTCCTGCAACACATGTGCTGTCGATGACCGCTCCTTTAGGCACGATTTACTACACAACCGACGGCAACGACCCGCGAGTGCCCACCCAGCAGAATATAGTAAGCGACGTGACACTTGTCGAAGAGAACGCAACCAAGCGGGTCATCGTTCCAACCGGACCGATCAGCAACAACTGGCGAGGCGGCGGAACTTTCAACGACTCGGCATGGACGCTCGTCACCGGCAGCCCCGGCGGAGTCGGGTACGAAAGAAGTTCCGGTTACGAAAGCTTTATCAGCCTCGACCTCGAAGCCCAGATGTATAACGGCAACAATTCCTGCTATATCCGTATCCCGTTCACAGCCGACCCTGCCTTGGTG
>JAFGPJ010000339.1 GCA_016936275.1 Sedimentisphaerales bacterium | reverse complement strand
TCCAGCGCCACGCGATATTCATATTTCGCCCATGGTCTGGTGTAGCAGCCGATTTGCCAGCGTTCGCCGGCCTCAGCAGCTGTCGTGGATACTGCCGTACAGGAAGCGGTAAAACCTGCCGCTCCGAGCCTCAGACTCTTTCCTAAAAAATCCCTGCGGGTCAGTTCAGTGTTAGTATTCATTGATAGTATCTCCTAATTAGTTATCACCGGCATAAATTTATCCCGGACGAATCTCACGTTTATCGGCATCGTAAATCATTCTCTTGCCCGTATCGTATGACATCATCGCCATAATAACAGCCACAGCATGCTGGTAGCCGGCGTCAATCGGGGCATTGGGCGTCTTTCGCGTCCGCAGGCACTGGAGCCAGTCGAGGAAGTGGTCCGGCATCGGGACCTCTTCGACCGGTTTCTTGCCGCGTATCGGCCCTTTTTTCTCGCTGTTCGCCCCTTCGGCGGTCAGAATCGGTGCGTTCCAGTTGACCATATCCATAACGCCGGCGTCGCCGAATATCTTGAAAGTATTGCCGCTGCCGTTGCCGAAGTTCGTCGAGTAGCTAACCATAAAGCCTTCCGGATAAATCAACAGCGCGTGCACGTGGTCGGGGCATGTGAAATTGTGCTCATCCTTCCACGTGAATGTCCCGCCTAAGCAAACACAGCTCGAAGGGAACTTTGCTCCGGTGATATAATGCACCAGGTCGATAAAATGGCTGCCTAATCCCGGCACAGGCCCGTCGGAGAAGTCCCGATAGCCGTACCAGCCCGAATAAAGCACCGGATCGAAAGGCCGCTTCGGCTCATCCAGCAGAAATTCGTCCCAGTCCACGTCTTTTGCTTTGACGTCCTTAATATAACCGTACCAGTAGGGTCGCTCGCCATTCCGGCATTGTTCAATCCGTCCGACTTTACCGAGGATTCCAGTCTTATAGAGCTCCCGGCAGCCGGTAAACGTCGGATAGCTTCGCAACTGCGTGCCAATCTGGACGACTATGTTTGCCTCTTTGACGGCGTCGCACGCTTTAATCAACCTGTCAAGCCGCCTGGCCAGCGGCTTTTCACAATACGCATCCTTACCGGCCTTCGCCGCCGCTTCGAGGTGCGTCGTATGCTGGTGGTCGCACGAGGCAATCATCACGGCATCGACGTCTTTAAGGGCCATTACATCCCGGTACGATGAGAACTTCCGGGCCTCGCGCCCGTACCATTCCTTTGTCTTTGCAGCGGCTTCTTCACTCCGAACACGCCACGGGTCGCACACAGCGGTAATCTCGAAATTTTGCGTATCCTGATGGGCATGAATGCCCGCCATGTGCGCGCCAATCCCCCGGCCCCCACAGCCGATTTGAGCGATAGATATCCGGTCATTGGCCCCAAGCACTCGCGAATAGCTCGCAGCAGAAAGTGCCAGAGCCGCACCTCCAGCCGTAGCCGTCTTCAAAAATCCACGCCGGGAATATAAACCTTCCATTCTTAAAACCTCCAAATAAATAATTTCGATTATCTAATCTGTTATTCGCGGTATTATAACATGTGAGTCTGAAGTTATACAGTTATTTTGGACTGATAGGATAGTGAATTACTTAATCGGTGTGCCAAGTCCCTCCCTACCAACTTGACGATGCAAGTGATTTTCTTGTGGGAATTCCTTAAAGTTGCCCTCTTCGGCAAATACTTATTTACTTTTTCTTACGAGTTCTACGAGTTCTTCAGTGACCACCTCTCCAGTGTGTTTATTAATTGTAATCTGAAGGATATCTATTGTTTCTTTCTGGTATGTGAAAATAAACTTATCCTGTTTTTCCTTGATTTTTGGTGTATTTGAATAAGGCAGGAACAGGTTTATCCAATCGTGATAAGCTGATCCTGCCATTACCTCAGCATTACGAGTAGTAATGAAAAGCCGTGGGATTCCAATATTGTACTCGACACCTGGGGAAATGAAGCCAAGTATCTGAATTTCGTTGACTTTGAGGTTACCGGTATCCTGTTCGAAGGTGAGTCTTACTCTGGTGACACCATGAATAGGAGTTTCAAAATCAAGTTGTTCGTTAACCTGTGCATATTGTTCTTCACCCCCATCTGTGAAGCTGATCCTCGTTATAAATGGTGGCGCGCCTTCAATGGAGATAGATGAAAGAGATACAGGGTAGTCAAAATACACTTCAACAAAGCCGGTTCCACCCATGGCGAGCCAGTACGTGTAATTAATATCGTTAATCCAATTCTCACCGCCGTCGAATGTGTTGAGTATGCCATAATAAATGTTGTTTAATGATCGACTACCATTTACAGAAGAAGCTGTGACGCTGGCAAGAGAAGTTCTACATAGATTGATGGGATGGGCAGTTCCCTGGACAATCTCCTTGAGAATCGTAATCTCTTGCTCCAATTCAGCTATTTGGGCTTGCAATTCCTCGTATGTTGGTGGTTCGTTAGCACCGATAGTGCTTATTGGATAGCTGATAATGATAAAGATGGATAAGATTCTTATCATGGTTTGATTCTCCTTTATTTAATGAAAGTGCCTAATTATATTTATTTCAATGAAATTAAAGGGTCCACTATTCCTATTTAAGGAATCCATTTGCTGCCCTTAAAACTCGCGACTTCATTTCCGTCTTCGATCTCTCGATCAACATTTCTATTTCTAATTATACCTTTTATTCCAAGACAAATCAAGCGAATCCGGCCTTACCTTTTTTGTAGTGCATCTCATGTGCTAAATGCTGATGACAAAATTGAGATTTTTTTGAAAGAAAGGCAAAAACAGAATAAAAGACAAAGAAAACAGGATAAAAAATAAGGCAAAAGTGATAAGTTAAAAGGAAAGAAGTACTGGAAATCCCCAAACGATAATACCAGAGTTCTATATGCAACACCTATTAATCCTGTTCTGAGCCCGTTCGGCTATGCTTAGGATAAACTCCGTCGAATGGGCCAATCGCTTGGTGCGGGTATGAACCTTGCCCCAGGAGCCGGCACAATCGTAATGAAACGTGCCCTGAAGTTCATTGAGCTTCAGGGCACGAAATATACTCTCAAATATATTATAAGGTTTCCGGCTATGCCAGCTTGTCTCTGTTCTCGAAGATTTTCTGGATGGCATTGGCAATATCGCCGGTGTCGCTCTTGCTTCCGAGCAGCATGTTCTGGCTTATCCACACGGCTTCTTCGCAGAGCTGGTCGTTGCCGGGATAGTTAAGTTCCTGGCGGTATTTTTCGAGCCTTTCGGCCGGGAAGCTGCGTTTGAAGTTCTTGGAATTTAAGGCAGCCTCGATCAGGCCGTCACGGTATTGCGGGCCGTAACCGCCCGAGCAGGGAACTCCTTCGGCACTGAGAGCGGCGAGAAACTTGCTCCTGGGCGCATCGTTGAAATGTTCTTTCTTGTAGCGGAACGGATACAAATGATACGCCGCTCTGGTGACACCATCGTACAGCTTGTGCGGAACAATGCCGGGAATATCCTTGATTCTGGATGTCAGGTATTCGGCGTTCTCGTTGCGTCTTAGCGTGTCACTTTCCAGACGCTGCATCTGGGACAGTCCCACGGCCGCCTGGTACTCAGTCATTCTGCGGTTGGTGCCGATGATGGGGTAGCCGCTCGTTCTTTTGACGCTGCCGTAGGGTCTGCCGCAGTTGTGGTAAGAATGAACTCTGTCCATAAGCTCATCGTCGTCTCCGACCACGGCGCCGCCTTCGCCGATGGGCAGGTGCTTGGAGTTCTGGAAGCTGAAGCACCCCAGGTCGCCGATGGTGCCGCACTTTTTACCTCGCCACTCGGC
>JAFGPJ010000338.1 GCA_016936275.1 Sedimentisphaerales bacterium | reverse complement strand
TCCTCGCTTTCGGGAACCATCTGGTGCAGGTCGCTTGCGTTCCGGCCGGGTACGGCGGCAAGCTTGCCTATTTCAAGCGTTTTCATGCCCATATACTTCCAGTAATCAGCGTGCCCGTCCGCGAATGAGACATTCGTGCCGTCACCATGCCGGACAAATGGCGGGTCCCACCACTGCTCAGACTGGTAATGGGTAGCATAACTGTCGGGAGTAATCCGTCCTTCATCAAGGAAAACTATTCTCTGTGCCGGGCCGGGGACGCTTATCTCATCTCTGCTCTTGACCCACAATACAGTTCTGCCGTTTCTCTCTCCGACATGCCTGGTACCTGCGGCCTTGTAAGTGCCGTCCCTATGAAGGCCGTTCATTGCATCGGTAATGGTATAAGTACGCATCTCTCCACGCATACCGGTCGGGCAACGGTATAAATCCTCACTCTTTGTATACTCAAATAGTGCGCCGGCCCTTATGGCCCTTTTCTGCATATCCTGGGGTAAATTTATGCCTGCCCAGAAATCCCCGATATCATCGCCTGTCCACCACACCTCGCCCGGGTGCACAGCGTCACCTATTGAGCGCGGGATCGCTCGGCCATCTCCATCACCAAACGCTTCACCATTGACAATCTTTCCGTCATAATCGTCGGCGTACATAATCCAGCAAAGCGCCAGTTGCTTTAAGTTGCCGAGGCATGCGGCGCGCTTGCCCTGCTCCTTGACCCGGTTAAGGGCAGGCATCAGGATCGCCATCAATATTGCAATAATAGCAATCACCACCAGAAGCTCGATTAAGGTGAAGGCTCTTGGTTTTTTCATGATGCTCCTTCCGTATCTTCATCTTCGAGTTATATGTTATTTCATCTTTCCAGCATAAAATATGATTAAATCAATATTATAGCAATATCTCTAACTCGAACTGGCGGCAAGGCAACCTGCTAGTAATCCTTGAAATGCCGCATCCATTCGGGCCAATCATCCGGCTGGGCCCCGCCCGCTTTGGTCCAGACATCGTTAGTTATAAAGTTCTTACTCCACTTTAGTGTCCATAATTCTTTTAGTCCGGTCTTTTTAACTGTCCAATCCATCATAAGATTGTTTACAAAACCGCCGTGCCTGTTGACACATACACGGTTCATTTCGTTCGAATTAACGGTATCAGACGGGCGTTCGCCCTGTGCCGGTGGATTATCCGTTGACCTCGGCCAGGCATCAACCCACCAGGCACCACCAAATACCGGAATATTATTCGATTCTTTGGAATAAGAAGTTCTCCAGTGACCTTCTACGGGGCGCCCAAAGATAGTGGTGATACCTGGTTCCGGATTCAATACCCACCCGTTCAGGCCGTAGCTACCAACGTCAGGATCGCCATCTATACCAGAACTTGCTACCCATGCCTCATCCCACGACAGAGGCATTATCCCGCCACCGCCTGGGTTGCCGTAACCACGATTTTTTACGGCCTGCGGACATAGCCACATTTTGTCATCCTTGGAATAGGGCCTCATAGCATCCCTCCAGAATGCGCCAGTGCCGGAGCCGGCCCCGCTAAAAAAGTAGCCATCGTTATCGCCGGTATACATAGCAAACATAAGGCCCCACTGTTTGAGATTCGCCAAGCAGGCGGTAGTTTTTGCCTGGTTCTTAACCCGTGAAAGTGCCGGCATTAGAATCGACATTAATAAAGCGATAATGGCTATCACAACTAAAAGCTCTATCAACGTAAAGCCTTTTTTATTTCTACTCATTACAACACCCTTTCGCTGTTTAACCGCTGATCTTTAATCGTTGCTGTTTTTACCGTATTGGTCCGGTAAAATCTTACATCATTTTCGACAGTTCTGCAACGGTTTTTTTCTTTTTAAGATTCTTAATCCTTTTGTAAGATGCGCCAAAGTCAGATTCCGTTCTGATAATTATACGCCCTGGCGTCATTTTCTTATGGGCCGTTCATATCATATCCGTAAACGTCATGGACCGTGTTTCCTTACATGAAGCGAAATCGCTTCTTTTTTATTATATCATATTATCAAATCAGAATCAAAGTATTTTTTACACTTTGTCCAAATATGGAAAGGCCTATAGCACCTTCAAACAATGTGTTAAATGAAGATCCATCTGGAATGACCCTGACTCCTTTTATGCTGCTTTGAGACGTTGCCCGTGTAAAAACTTAGGAGTCGTTCCTCCTCCGGAACGACTCCACGTACGACAGAACATGTCTTACAAAAGCGGTAAGCCGATTTCATAATTAAAAAAAATCGGGCGGACACATCCTCCTCCGAAACATTTTTAGGCCGTCCGCCCAATATTGTTGACTTTAGAGAGACACGAAATTGATCTTCCTGCAAAAAATATGCCATATTGAAGGACTTGCAGTTAATTTCGTCTTCGATTTTTATATAACTTTACGCAGAAAAGAAATTTACAATCGTATTTTACACCATTGTTATAAGAACAGCACAATTTCGCATTTTGCTGCTGTGTTGTTATTAAGAAACGCTTATTGTCCCCAAATAGCCTATTTCAACATCAATACTCGCGTTTTATAGGCGGATTTGAAAAGACTTAACTTTGTGTTTATAAAAAACAACGTCACAACGGGTCTTTTTATCAACAAATGTTCGTTTTCACTGCCCAATAGAACATGAACTTTGGTTTTTATCTCTTTCTAAGTTTCGTTGATGACACACGATCCGTCCAGCGGCAAATCCAGTGATTGAATAGCTCTTTTTTGCCGGTTCTCTGCTGATCAATTCGAAAAATCGTACTTTTTCTCCATGTTACAATCTCTTCGGCTATCTCTCTGGCCTTCTGCTGCGGCAGTTCAATCCTGTTTAACTCATTCGGATCGGCAGTAAGATCAAAGACACATGTCGTTTTATCGGTCGGATTATATATAAATTTTCGATCACCATTAATAAATCCCGCCGGCCCTTCCTGCATCCAGCCGGTGAAATATACCCTTCTGTCATCCGGCACAGGCGCGAATAAATCGACTCCGTCGAAACCGACCGATTCTGTTTCAAATCCCAACAGGCCGAGCAGCGTCGGCGTCAGGTCAATAGAGCTGGCAGGTTTTGTAATCTTTAAACCGGCCAGCATTAAAAACGGTGCCCGCAAACAAAACGGGATGCGCAGGACCTCGTCGAATGCTATCCTTTCGTGTCCAAGCAGGCCGTGCTCACCGAACGCTTCACCATGGTCCCCGATTACGCAAATTATTGTATTGTCTACGATGCCGAGATTGCAAAGTGCCACATCCAATTCAGCTAAGAATTTGTCGGTATAGGATATCGACTGTTTGTAGCGTTCCAGCGGCTCCTTCGCCGCCACGCCGAACCATTCCGGAACTTCATAGGGATCATGAGTAACCGAACACAGAATCGTAAGGAAAAATGGCTTATGCTCCGCCTTTATCCATTCGCTAATCGGCTTTAACATAGCGAACTCGTCACAGCCAAGATATCCTACGAAGCTGTTAGGATCGTCCGAGTCGTCCCTTGCCCAAAATTTTTCGTATCCAAGGTTGTAAACCAGGCCTGGACGAGACTCAAAATCACCCATTGCCGATTGGAAAAAGGCCGTCCTGTAACCAAGCTTGCCCGCTAAAATCGCAGCTATGCCAGCATAGGGACTCACAGCCGGCACGGCCTCTGCTATGTCCTGAGAAGCGGATGGGTATCGGCCCGTCAAAAGCGAGAACAGCGCTTTTGTAGTATGTGTCAATGTAGAGCGCGTGTTGGTGAACTCTACGCCCTGCCCTGCCAACGACGCCAGATACGGCGTCGGATCGCTCTTCCGGCTAAAGAGCGAAGTGTGCTGATACTGTACACCCTCAAGAACGATTAAAACCACATTGTTTTTAACGCCCTGCCGTTTCAGACCAACCTTCAATGAGTCGTACGTTGGTATCTTTCGTTTCGGATCGGGCCGCCTCCTGTCGTCCGGCAAAACAAGGCTTATAACAGCACGAAGCTGTGAATTGTAGCGAAGGCCCACTGAGCCTATCTGATACGAGCCGCGCCGGGCAATCGCCGGACGAACAACAATAGTGGTTATGACTATCATCAGGCAAAAAATGATTCTTGCCATAAACCTCCTGCGATTATAAACCGGCAGCCTGGGCCTTGCCAAAACGAAGATGAAAAAGGTAAGTGCAACGGCGCTCGGTAAAAGCAGAATAACCGCGGCCGCCGGCATCTTTGCGAGATTAACGCCGATAATGCAAAGTGTATTAATCGGGGCACGTACAAGAGACAAAAGGACCCTCGGCAGGAGCTGTGTCCCCGTCCTGATAAGCAAGCCTGCGTTCATCACCGACCATGTACATACAACAGCAGCAGCAATAGTGGCCGATCGGAAAACTGCTTTCCCGGGCCAACGGTAACATACCAGCGATAAGACAATATCTATTGTAATTAATACGGATAGATCAGCCATTATCCAGCCGGGGTACTCATCGAACAGGCCATAGCGCCAGGAGTGAAAAAACTTGACCGTCAGAGTGCAAAATAACGCAGCTAAAATTATTACACTGTACGCACGCGGGGCAAGAAAACTCCGTAGGCGTGGGAACATCACACCTTTATCTTTATTAAAGGAATGTAGATGATTGGAAATCATAAAACGCCAAAATACTAAAAGTATAAACAAATAGCAAGACGGTTTTACTCGTCTCTTTTGATTGTATGGAGGAGGAAAGTCCCGAAACGACAGTCCCTCGATTGTTATCTTTGGAGCTGGGTAAGAATAATAACTATTACTATATTTAAATTAGTATTATTAAACATATAGCAGGTTAAATTGTGTGGTTTAGTCAGTTAAATAACTCTAAAGTTCGGTAAAATATAGATTTAAAGGGGAACAATCACAGATTTTTTGTGTGAAATCTATTGTATTTTGAGCTGTGTTTAGAAGCAAATTTAACAGGCGCCGTTATTTAGTAGTGTGGAATTATCGGATTTAACAATACTGTTAACTACAATTCACAATCTTTCCACAGTGATATATCAGGACTTGCGATAAGCATAAGAATAATTGGCAATACAGGCGGCCGTCAAATTTGAACTTAGTCGCTTGAAAGTTTTACATAAGGGGCTATAATTTGCTATTCGTGCCAACGTGTGAATTGGATGTATTACTGTTGATGAAAAGGCAGGATATTATGAATCTACGAATGCAGGGACGAGCAGGATGAAGCATAAAAACACAGATGAAGGCCTTTTTGTGGGGGTCGATGTAGGAAGCGGTTTTGTACACTATGTGGTTATCGACGCTAAAGGGGCGGTTTTATACTCACCGAAGCCAATAATGCACTTCGCCAACCCAATTGGAGCTGTCAGGGAAGCCTGGCGAGATATAAAGGACAAGTTCGATAGAGATAAAATAGCGAATACGTCGTTTACGGGAAGCGGAGCGGAAGCTTTCCCAAGAGTAATGCCGGGCGTTACATACGTGTACGACAGCGTTGCAATACCTAAAGGTGCCGCTGCAACGAGCCCTCACGCCAAGTTTATATTTCACATTGGAGCAAAGGATTCATACTTTTTCAACATTAGCAGAATAAACGACAATTATGTTATTCAGGAGTGGCAAACCGGCACGAAATGCGGGGGCGGATCCGGCACACTAATCGAAAAACAATGCCGGCGGCTCTTCGAAGGAATTGTGCCGAGCCCAGAGCTGGAGAATACATACTCGGCAAGCGATCGGGATGAGAAAGAGAATGCAAGGATAAGAAACAGTGCGAAACTGCAGGCAAGACTCGAGGAAATGTTCCACAGGGCCGAGAAGGAGGCTGAGAAATCAACAGAGCCAAGCGAGTTTCTTGCAAGATGTGGCGTTGTTATTCAGTCTGACCTGATACATAAGCAGAATGAAGGGGCTAAAAGAGAAGACAATTTAGCGGGCCTTTTCAGGACGGTTGCGAGGAATTTTAAGATAGATGTTCTGGGAGCAAGGCGGTTCGATAAGCCTGGGGATCCCGAAGCAGCCATAGCGACAGGCGGCGTTATGGCAAATGGCCTTATCAGAAAGAACCTTGAGGAATTTCTCGAAATGCCCATAAAAAGGCCGGAGCATTATAATAACATCGCGGCGATAGGTGCGGCTGTAAAAGGTGTTGAGGAGAAGAACGACTTCGTATTTAACTTCGAGCAGCTCGAAAAGATCGCTGTGTACAGCAGAGAAAAAAGAAAATACTCGCCCCCATTATATAAATCACTGGGTAATGTGCACGAGCAGACCCAGAAACTTGCTGAAACAATAAAGCAGGGAACGGAAGTGGTCCTGGGAATAGACGGCGGAAGCACTACTACTAAGGGGGCGCTGGTTGAGCTAAGGACCGGAAAGCTGCTGGACAAGCTTTATATCAAAACCCACGGCAATCCGGAAGAGTCTCTTAAGAACGTTATTAAATATCTGAGCAGGCACAGGGAAAAGGTCGTTGTCAGGGGAGTGGGGGCCACCGGCTCAGCAAGAAAGCTTTACGAGAAAATCCTTGTTAGCCAGGAAAAGGCCGCTGCGCTAAAGAAGGAAGGCATCGAAGCTACAGACAGAATAACCGACGAAATTACATGTCACGCCCTCGGCGTCAGGCATTACGATTCCGATATCGATACTATCTTCGAGGTGGGCGGACAGGACATGAAGTTCACGAGCTTTGCCGCCGACGGAACGGTAAAAGAAGCAAAGATGAATTATAGCTGCCAGGCCGGTTCCGGACAGACACTCGAGAACATGGCTGATATCATAAACCTTAACGTTGAAAACACGCTACAGGAAGCAGCCTTGAAGGCCGAGAGGGTCCCGATAATCGACTCGACGTGCGGTGTTTTTATGGAAATGGACGAGAACAGGCTGATCGCCGAAGGATTCACAAAGGAAGAGATAGCGGCGGCGATATTAAGGGGAACGGCGGCCAGCTATTACTTTAAATTCGTAGGAGGCTCCGGACACTCCGGAAAAAAATGTTCTGCGCAGGGCGGACCGCCGCTTGGCAAAGCTTTTCTTGCCGCCTTGGCTCAGGTCACGGAAAAACAAATTGAGGCTTACCCCCACAGGGAGATGTTCGGAGCATGGGGGCAGGCGCTGGATATCATTGAAAATATAAAGCATTTGGAAGAACAAGGTAAAAGCTACGGTTCGGCGTTCAGGGGCTGGGAGCTGGTGGATATGCCTTTTGAAAAACGCATTGTTTCCTGCAAAGAGCTGTATAAGGAAAAATCGTGTGGAATGAGGGACTGCCAGCTCGAAATCTTTTCCATCGAGGCCGACGAAATCATCACCGGCGGTTTCTGCCCCAGAGGAAACTCCGAGTCGGCGAGAAAACCGAAAACAAATTATGTCGATAGATACCACAAGATATACGAGAAGCATTTAAAAAAACAGGGTTGTCTGCAGAGTGAGCTTGCTTCGGCAATGGAGAACAACGGCGACGCTAAAACGGTAGGCATTAAAAGGAGCACCGCAACGCTCGGAGAAAAAGGAATTTGGAGCGCCGCCTTATTAAACAAACTCGGATTCTATCCGGTTGTCTCGCCGAGAACCGATAAGGAAATCGCGAAATTAGGTGTAGATAATTCGAGGACCGAATTCTGCATTGCGAGGAAGCTTGCTACAGGTCACGCGGCGGTATTGAATAGCGACCCGAATATCGAATACTTATTTAACCCGAGTTTCATCGAGCACAGAATGGATCGGCCCCCCGATTTGAAGTACTGCATATACACCGAGTCCGAGGGTTACGTTTTGAACGACGTCCTTTCACTCGACAAAAACAAACAGATCAATCCGATACTGCACTTCGGCGACCGGGAGCTTCTTGTCCGCGAGCTTAAGCGTGAATTTGAGAGGTTAAGTTTCAGTTTTACGAGACGGCAGATAAAAGACGCCATAGAGTACGCGTACGCGGCGGAGAACGAATTTAAAAAGGAACTTTACGCCGAGGGAGATAAATTCATAAGGAAGATTGAGAAAAATAACGAAAGAGCTTACGTCGGCATCGGCAGAGATTATGTCCTGCTCGACCCCGAGGCAAGCTCAAATTCCGGGAGCATGTTCTCGCAAATAAGGGGCCTGAATTACATACCCCAAACGTTCCTAGAGCACAAATTTGACGATATCAGACTTGACGATGTTGTTGACAATGAGTTCTGGGTCGAGAGCGTCCAAATACTCAAAGCACATTTATACGTGGCAAACCACCCAAATTTATTCGCTATAAGGATGATGAATTTCGCCTGCGGGCCAGACAGCTTGAAGATTTACCAGGAAGAGAAAATTCAGAAGGCGGCGAATAAACCGGTGCTTGTTCTGCTCACGGACGCACAAACCAACAACGCTCCGTTTGTCACACGAACCGAAGCGCACGAAAGGGTCGTCGATCAATGCAAGCAAAGAAAAATAGACATCGAGCAAATCAGAAAACGCTCTCGTGACGGTTCCGAAAAGAGGACATGGCTGATTCCGTATATGGGTAATGCAAGCTATATCGGTGCCGCGGGGCTGAGGTACTTCGGCGTCAACAGCACGGTTTTACCGACGGACACCCAGAGGGGCTATGAAGTAGCCAGAAGACACATTTATACGGAAGTCTGCCACCCTCTTAAAGGAGTAGTCGGTGACGCTATTGGTTTTCTCGAAGAACGAATCGAGACAGAGGGCAGACAGCATGTCGAGGACAACTACCTTGTCATGCTGCCGACGACGAGCGGTCCGTGCCGGTTCGGTAAATATACGGAGCTGATGCGGGAATTTCTGGACAGAGAGGGATTGCAGAAAGTGCCGGTCGCCGGGCCCTCATCTGAAACGGATTATCTCGACATACCTTTTCCGGGAAAGCTAAGCGTCTCGGACAAAACAAGGATGCAGCAGATGTTGTTTAAGGGTATAAAAGCATCGGACCTGCTCGAAGACATTTTCCTTAGGTTCCATCCGTACGCCGAAGATAAAGAGGCGATGGCTGAGTTGAAGCAGGAAAGGCTAAGCGAGCTGGAAAAGATTGTGGAAAGCGGCGCCGAAACACCCGATTTGGTCGGATGGGGACACAAGACGGTTGCTTTGTTTAAAGACGGTAAGCTGCAAGACCAGGAAAGATTTCCACTTGTCCTATACATAGGGGAGATCTACGTTCGTCAGCATGATCCATGCACGGGTTATGTTATTCGACATTTGGAAGAAAGCGGCCTTGAAGTCGTAAAAGACCCTGTCACTGACTGGCTCGATTACGTTAATAAAATGAATGTGAGAAATGCCGGAAGAGACCTTGGCCTGCGAATCAAGAGCCTCGAATTCGCAAAGGCAATGAAGGTGGCGGGCAAATACTGCAGGTCTCTTCTGAAAGCGAAATATATGGAATCTGTTGAGCGGAAGATTGCCGGGCCTTTCCATGAAGTCCTTCATGGCAGGCACGTTCTGCCCAAGCCGATAAAGATTATCGACAAGCTGGAAAAAGAACATGAGTATCACGGGAATATCGAAGGGGAATCCCCGCTGAGCGCGGGTATCGCATACCATTTCATGAACGACCTGACCAGACCGCATGGCGACGCCTACGTTTCAGGCATCTTCCATGTGGGGCCTTTTACCTGTATGCAGGAAGGAGTTGCTACAGCGAAAATTGAAGCGATGTCAAAGGAGTTGCGAAAGAGAAAGCCGGATTTGGTTTTTCCGATCATACATGCGTTTTTCGGCGACTCAGCCAGTTCGAATCTCGACTCTGAGATAGCGGTTTTTACCGAGCAGTGCTACCAGAAAAGGGAAATACTGAAAGAAAAGTATGGCTGTGCGGCACAAAAGAAGGTCGCTCAGCAACGCATGGATATCCGTTCGGTGCCGGCCCCGAAACGCAGCGCCGATTCACGCACACAAGTGAAAAAATAAAGCCTTTTAGTTGTGGTGCGAATATATGCCGTTTGTCTGAAGATTTTAAGGGGCTTAAAGGTCCGTTTCAGCTCATTTTCTTTAAGAGTTCTTTCTTAATTTAGCATATATAGAGTTAGAGTTGAAAGAGATTAACAAAATAGAGGGGAAGCCTCATTATGTGTAATTCAGGTTAGAAAACTATGTGGTTTCTGATGGGGGTTTAATTTGGTAACCTATTTTTTCCAGTCGAGCCGCGACGTGTAATCGAAATTCTTTGTTACCAAAATAGTCATCATCAGGATAAACAACGTCATGTTCATTTACACCGAGTTGGCCAAGCGAACTCTCTGGATTTTTTAATTCCGCAGGTTCCGGGCGAACAGGGCCAATATATGTTCCTTCTATCTCATCTTCATGGTCCAGTTCTTTTTCATCGCAGGTTGTTTTCAGCAGAATCAGTTGGGCTATTTTTATTCCAGGGTAAAGCACAACGGGGGTATTAGAAACATTAGCAATTTCTAAAGTCAAACAACCTCTATACAGTGGATGTATCCACGGAGCAGTTTCCATTGTGACAAATGTTCTTGCCCAAGAAGATTTTGTAAGTATTTCTCCAGAAACATCTGTCGGAAGTTTGATATACTCTAAGGTGGCTCCCAAAACTGTGTGATGGGCTGGTAGGACCAGATATGATCCTAAGGGAACATATTGTTCATGGTATAAATGAAGAGGATTACTTATGCCGGGAATAAAGCAGGGCGAACGGTGGCTACGAGGAACAAAGAAATAATTACCCAGGCTCAAGTCTACGGAATCTCTATCGATCTCATCTGGTGATGGAGTAATAACCAAAGAAAGAGATTCGCCTATATCTATATTAAGCCTCTCTTCAATTTCTCTCTTGGTCAGGACGCCTGTGTTTGGCAACTCTTTTGAGTTTTCGTCTTGTTTCTTGTCATTAACCAATCTTCTATCGCCTTCATGCACCACATTTCCACTCTTTTTTCTAATAGTGCTCTATCTTTTGGCTTATACTTATCAATTTTTTCTTTATCAACTATTTTATAAAGGTTCTCCATACCGGACAGTAAGAAAATAATCGCCCCATTAATAATGGATGTCGGATGAGGTACGTGGTTTTTTTTTCGGCTTGCGGATGGCACTATACCATGCTCAAGGCATTCGCGAATCTCTTCATATGATTCCTTGTACAAATCTATAGGAGGTTCTCTGTCTGCTAGCTTTTCATTCGCCAGTTGATGAATCTTTTCGATCTGGGCAGGAGAGCATATGAAACCCATTAATGTTTTCCAGACTTCCTCCATATATTGATCATTTGAGGGCGGTAGATAGTCGTTCTCTTTGATTGCTGCTATCTTCTTAAGTTCATTCCATTGTTGCTGTTCTAAGTAATCTTGCCAGCCATCATCTTCCAGGATTTTTACTTGTTCTCGGATTCTTAGCGCGTCAGCAGGATGATCAATTTCAAAAGTACGAATACGGATTTCTTTTTCGTTTAGTTCGTATACGAGTTGTAGTAATTTTAGATAAGCCAAAGTGTAGGCCGGTCCTAAAAGTCTCACGGCCACAATGTCAGCGAATAATTCTTCCATCCAAATGCCAACCTTTTTGCCTGCCCATTCCTTATACTGCTCAAAAAAATCCTCTCCTGAGTCTATATTCAAAGCTGTCACAAGTTCATCGGCTAATTTGCGAATCATAGTATCAGAAAATATCTTAGCTTCCTCGGCAATGAAATGGGCAGCTTCATGGTACAAAATACAATTCAGACAAAGGCTTTCGGATTGTGAAAATGGAAGCCCCAAGAACCCGATTCTCGCTACTTCATAGTAAGATTTGGTGGCCTTTTTTAAGAAAGCCATAGCTTTTCTGACCGTCGTATGTGGATCTTGGAAATAGTTGAACTGAGGTATTAGCTCTATCACGATTTTTGCATCCTTCACGACCTTGAGAGACCCTATGTGTTCACTCAGAAAATGAACCAGCGAATTAGGCACTGTGAGAGTATTTGCGTCCAGAACAGGTTTTATAAAAGCATGGAGCAGTTTCCATCCTTTCATTATAGAAGATAAGCGAAAAGACACGAGTTCTTGTGCAATCGATGCGTCGATGAAGTGAAATTTGACGCCCTGTTTTTTCTGTATGTCATTCAGAGTTGCATCGGCCGTATGTTCACAAAACTCAAGAAACTGGTTAGACCAAGTGGGGTAAGAATGATCTGCTCTGCTTCTTGAGATGTTCTTTCTCAGAGAATCGACGAACTTGTACAACTCAGTATATTCATTTAGAATTTCGTTTGACTGCAAAGCGTATCACTCCTGGAGGTATCTGTTCTTCAGAGCATTCAGCGTCTATGATAGCTTCTCGTCCAAGTTTGCAGAAGAAAATAATTGCCATGTGGATGTTGTCTTTCCTTGTTTCTTTGCTTACATTAGCCTCGACTATCTTCTTGAGGGAATCACGTAAGGATGAAGCACTGTCGAATGTTGCACCACGTGATCGAAACATTTTCCTCAGGGCTCTGGCTTCTTGATAATCTTGAAAAACAAGTTCTTCGAAACCTGGCCTGCTTACTGAATCAGCATTTTCAAATGCGTCGATAGAATCCACGGCGAGTTCTATCATAGGCTTGTTCTCGGGGGGCGATTCTGGATGGCTACCTGCCTCAAGAAGCTCGTCTATCAAAGCGTTAGCAAAAAGCCCTAAAGTAACATAACCTATGCTATCTTTTATATCATGTTTGCCCAGCATAATCCTGACCTCCTATCTTGTTAGGATCCTTAATATATATTCCCGTGTATAGACAATCCATTATTTATAGTTGATAAGCTATTTTAATGTTCAGAAAGCATTTTTGCACAGTGAAAAATAAACAAGGCTCCAACTCTCAGATATTAGTACAAATATCGGCTTGTAACGCATTATTTCTATAATAATATGCTTATAGGTATATGTAAACAACGAAATTAATGGTATATCAAAATTTTGAAAGTGCAATTAAATATGTGTTTTTTCTGTTCATTGGCATGTTTTTTTTAGGAGTTCTTTCCTGGCCTGTACGCGCATCTTCGCGTCCTCGTAGCGTCGTTTTTCCTGTTCTGTTTCAGGAAGTATCGGCGGTGCGGGAGTCGGCTTTTTGTTTTCATCCAGGGCGACAAATGTCAGATGCGCAGTGGTCGCAATGGCTTCCTCGCCGGTATAAGGATCTTCTCTTGTTACCTGGACGCCCACTTCCATCGAGGAGCGGCTGACGTAATTTACAGAGGCCCTAAGCGCGACGTGGTCACCGATACGTATCGGCTCTTTGAAGGCAAGCGAGTCGATACCGGCAGTGACAGCTTCTTTGCCGCAGTGACGTTGTGCCGCCATCGCAGCGACCATGTCGATCCATGCCATAATCACGCCGCCGAATGCCGTGCCGTGAGGATTCGCCTGGTGGGGCATAATCAGATAGCGTGTCTCGACGGCACTTTCTTTTGGGCTTTTACCTTTTTCATTTGTCATTGCTTTATCAACCCGCGGTTTATTGTCAGAACTCCACTTTCGGCGCTTCGGTTTTTGCCTGCTCGGTGGCCTCGAAGTAATCGACCGGCCCGACGCCGGCTTTCCTGCAGAAAAACGATCCGAAGAACTGCTTTGTGTAGGAATTCAGAAGCCTGGCCGCCTCGTTATATCTCGTGCGAGCGACGTTGATCCGGTTCTCGGTACCTTCGAGAGCGACTTGAAGGTCCCGGAAGTTCTCGTTTGCCTTTAATTCAGGGTAGCTTTCCTGCAGCATCAGCAGGCGCGAAAGAAAGCCTGTTAATTCATTGGTCGCTTCGATTTTCCCTTCTCTCGAACCGGCATTGAAATATTTTGTCCTGGCGTTTGCAATATTCTCGAACAGCTCTTTTTCGTGAGTCGCGTATCCTTTGACGGTATTGACCAGGTTGGGCACGAGGTCGAGTCTTCTCTGCAATGCGGCGTCAATGTCCGCCCAGGCTTTTTCCACTCCCTGATCGAGGTTGACTGCTTTGTTGTAGCCGCCGATGTACCATCGGAAAGCTCCCAGTCCAAGAAGAAGAACAACAATCAACACTGCGATAAGGGCGATCCATATTTTTCCGATATTTCTCATTTCCTTTTCCCCTTGTTTCACTTTTAAATTCTCATTTCAATATTCAATTTTACCACCCGCCGCTTGCACCGCCGCCTCCGAAACCACCGCCCATTCCACCTCCGAAGCTTCCGAAACCCCCGCCGAAGCTGCCGCCCCCGAACGAGCCGGACCTTCCATAACCGCCGTGGCCTCCGAATCCGCCCATCATGAATGGAAGGAAGAACCACCATCCCATGCCTCTGCCGGCACCGCCGAAAATCAGTAATAAGAAAATTAAAATCGGAAGCGCGCTGCAGCAAGGTAGGCCTATTCTTTTATTTCTTATCGGAGCGGGTGTGATCTTGGGCATGCCGGTCAAACTGACGCCAGCTTCGGTCGCGATTCGCTGGACGATTTGCAGGTTGGACTCGTATATTCCCCGGCTGTAATCTCCTTTTCTTAAATAAGGCACCAGGACATCTCTGCCGATCCGACCGCAGTACTGGTCGGTGACGAAACCTTCTAATCCGTAGCCGACCTCAAACCGCCACCTGCGATCGTTTTTGGAAAGAACGAAAAGCATGCCGTTGTCTTTGCCTTTTTGGCCGAGCTTCCATTTCTCGGCCAGTTCGATGGAGAATTGCTCGATCGGCAAATCCCCGGTTGACAGCACGGTCAGGACGATATACTGAGCGCCGGTTTTTTGCTCTAATTCCTGCAGGACCCCATTGAGCGAACGCTCGTCGGAATCATTTATCACGTTGGCGTAATCTTCCACGTAGCGGCTCGGCATCGGCAGGTCGGCCTGGCTATAGCCGGTCGTTGCTAAAACCGATAGTAACGTCAGTGTTAGAATTAGTCTGGGAAAGAATCGCTGCATAATCAGACCTTAAGCTTATCAATAATGTCGGATAACTGCTCGACTGTCGAGTAGACCGATTCGAACACGTTTTCCATTTCGGTTTCGCTTAGGCGAACCTTTTCGTGCCGCCATTTTATAGCGGTTGTCAGAGGATTCGTGTCGACTGAAAATTCCTCGGTTGATTTCCTAAGCGTTGCTATGCCCCGGGCGGTTCGGTCGATGTCTTTCAGCCACAGCATGGCCCGCAGGAGCGGCGCCGTGCCTTTAGCCGTCGATATGAGAATGTCACGGACGAGTTTCTTATTGGCCGCCGCGGCGATGTAGCCTTGTCTTAGCCGGATAAGCATTGCCTTGAGCTCGCGCTCGCATTGAAGCCGAACGTCCTTTTTGTCGAATTCCAGAGAGGCAAAGGGATCGTCGCCCATGATTGTCTTGTGGGCCAATTGAAAATCAAGAAACTCTACGCCGAACACATCACGCGACCGCTCGATATATGACTGCGTCATAAGCAGCGGCGGCGAGATTTTTTTTCTGCTCATCGGTTTCGCCAGCGAAGCAACGGCGTTAAGCGAAGCGGTGTTCAGCCTCTCGAGAACCAGAACGGTATTGATGTCGCTTTGCCCGGGCCTGAAGTCCTCTGTCAGGCTGCTGCCGACAATCGTGATACTCTGGAGGTTGTCGCCGAGAGCCGCCGAAAGCCTGTCGGCGAAGTCCTTTACGGAATCAAGAATATGTATGTTCAAGGCATCAAATTTTAGGTTTGTTTTGTGTTCAGTCATTATGCTTTAACCTCATGGGTTTTAGTAATATATTTATACGGTGGTTAGTTTACAATATTTTTTGGGCTAAGACAACCGACAGGTTAAATTGACAGAAAAGATGTCAAACTGACAGCTCGGAAGATGGAACAAAGCTGATTATGAGGCGATTATGCCGTATTTTTGAGGACTTTTACCGAGCAAAAATTCTGGCACAGATTTTGCACATTTATATTTATGAGGTATGTGAATGAAAAATTTTAGTGTTAACAATTAAATAAAGAACGGAGGTGTTACTATGGCACTGGTACATCTGAACAAGAGAAACAGAAACGGTTTAGCAAGGCTTCACAACGAGATGGACGATTTGTTTGACGGCTTCTTCAGGGGGCTGGATCGGCCGTTTGCAGGGTACAAGGCATGGCCGGCTATCGACGTCGCCGAGGAAGAGAATGCGATAGTAGTCAGGGCCGAGGTCCCCGGCTGCAAGGCTGATGACATCGACATCTCCGTCTATGGCAATACGTTGACCATTAGCGGAGAAAAGAAGCTCGAAGAAGAGAAAAAGGAAAAAGGCTACTACCACATTGAGAGCACGTACGGCAGCTTCAGACGCGAGCTTACTCTACCGACCGATGTTGACCAGAGTAAGGTCGAGGCAGCATGCACGGACGGCGTGCTTACCATAACCCTGCCGAAAGCCGCATCAGCGAAAGCTGTTAAAGTAAAAGTCAAAGGATAACTGCAACAGGTCGCTGTCAAGACTTGGATGTTTTGCGAAAAGAACAAGTGGTTCCCATTTTGGAAAGGAAGCGAAATGGGAGCCTTTTTATTTTGCATCCCGGTATTTTTTGCTCGTCAATTAGAATACGCTACATAGCAAGAATCCGGTCGATTCGTTCGGACAGATCCGTCAGATATGCTTTGTCGCCGCCGCTTAGTTCAGTGGTGACAAAACCATCGTAGCCTACTTCATCCAGAGCGCGGCGGACCTGCTTCCAGTTCACATCGCCTTCAAGCAGATTTGTCCAATGATAACCCTTTCGTTTGAAGTCTTTCAGGTGGATTTTGACAATGCGTTTGTCCAGCGTGCGAATCCAGTCCTGTGAGTAGCCGTATATAATGACGTTGCCGACGTCGAAATACGCCCTGAGCCAGGGGCTTTCAAACTCATCGACGTAACGGGCGAATTCCAGCGGACTGAGCAGGAATTTGTTCCATACGTTCTCGACGGCGATTACTATTTCAAGCTTCTCGGCCAGTGGCAGCAATTTGCGAATGTGCTCCTGCGAGCGTTTGTAGGCGTCTCCGTAACTTACGGTCTCGGTAACTATCGCCGGCACGAGCAGTACCGTATCGGCACCGAGTGCTTTGGCGCTTCGCAGTGCTGTTTCCATGCCGGCTAGGCCTTTTTCTATGACCTTGGTATCGGGATCGGAAAATGGCGCGTCCCAGCCGCCGTAGACAATCGAATGAATCGGGACACCAGCTTCGCGCGCCAGTGTGCCGAGCTTTCGTGCCGCGTCGAGGTTATCCATAGGAGAACCTTCGATCCCCTCGAATCCACATTCTTTCGCTAATTTGAGTTTGTCAGCGTCGGAAAGATTTTTCGGCAGCATTCCGATTTGTAGTGCTTTGCGCAGCTTTGTATTTTTGTTGTCGGCCTGAGTTGTGATCGACCGGCCCAGCAGTCCTGTGGCGACTGTCGCCGAAGCGGCGTATTTCAAAAAACTGCGGCGTTCCAT